>JALYQB010000796.1 GCA_030856045.1 Actinomycetota bacterium | reverse complement strand
GATCACCCCGTCGAGGATCACCGGCGTGCGGCGCACCGCGGACTGCGCCAGGAAGGCCGCCATCGCGGCGACGTCCGCACCGGCGGCGGTGCGCAGCAGCGCGACCGGGTCGCGGACCACCTTGCGGGCACGGCGCAGCGCGTCACGAATCACGGCCGTCTTGCGGATCCAGCCCGCGTCGTCGATCCCGGTGCCACGGCCGACGACCGCGACCGGCTCCGATCCGGTCAGCGCGGCGATCAGCACCGAGGCCGGGGTGGTGTTGCCGATCCCCATGTCACCGGCGATGAGCAGGTCAGCGCCCTGGTCGACCTCCTCGTCGGCGATCGCCGCCCCCGCCGTCAGTGCGGCGGCCACCTCGTCGACGCTCAGGGCGTCCTCGCGGTCGATGTGCCCGCTGCTGCGGCGGACCTTGTGACGGGTGACGACGGCGGGGACGTCCCCGCCGGCCGCGTCGACGGCGAGGTCCACGACGCGCACCGCGGCACCGGCCGCGACGGCGAGCACGTTCACCGCAGCGCCGCCCGCGAGGAAGTTCCCCACCATCTGGCCCGTGACCTCGGGCGGGTACGCCGACACGCCGTGCGCCGCGACGCCGTGGTCCCCGGCGAACACCACGACCTGCGGCCGGGCGAACGCGCGCGGCGGGCACGCGCCCTGGCACGCCGCGATCCACACCCCGAGCTCCTCGAGTCTGCCGAGCGAGCCCGGCGGCTTCGTCAGCCGCACCTGCAGGGCCACCGCCTCGCGGTGGTACCGCTGCTCGGGTGGGGTGACGGGGGCGAACTCCACGGGGCACTCCTCGGGCACGGGGCTCGGCCGCTGGATCACGTCGGCCGCGGGATCATTTCAGCCGCAGCGGCAGACCCGCCACCAGGAGCAGCACCTCGTCGCACGCGGCGGCGACGGCGGCGTTGAGCGCGCCGAGCTCGTCGCGGAACAACCGCCCCGCCCGCGTCGCAGGCACGACGCAGGAGCCGACCTCGGGGCTCACCACCACCAGGCGCGTTCGGCAGGCCGTCACGGCCTCGACGAGCTCAGCGGCCCGCGAGCGGACCCGCGGCACGGCCGCCTCGGCGTCGGTCCAGGCTCCGGCGTCGTCGAGCTCGCCGGTGAGCCACACCCCGAGGTCGTCGACCAGGACGGGGCACCGGCGGGAGGTGCGCAGCTCCGCGGGCAGGTCGGCAGGCTCGACGGTGCGCCAGGAGGCAGGCCGCCGGGCGAGGTGCCCCGTGATCCGCTCCTCCCACTCTGCGTCGCCGGGGTCGTGGCGCGCGGTGGCCAGGTAGTCGACGACCTCGTCGGCGAGCAGCCCCTCGGCGTGCCGGGATTTGCCCGACCGCGCCCCACCCAGCAGCAGCGTCCTCGTCATGGGCCGGAAGTGTCTCGGGCCGTCCGAGCACCCGGCAATTCCGCCCGGCTGGTACCGCCCCCCGGGAGTTCGTCGGTGTATCCGCTCGACCCGGCCCGCCACATCGTGCTGTCCATGGGCTCGTCACGATGGCCGCGTGCCTCGCCGTGATCACTGTTCTGGTGCGTTCCGCGACCTTCCGTGTCGCAGGACGCACGACAACGGCGATCAAGGTGGAACTCCCACGCCTGACGCCGGGCACGGATACACCGACGAGTTCGAGCGGCGTACTAGCCTCGCGGGATGGACTTCCGGTGGCGCTACCAGGACGGGTCTGGGAACGACACTGCCGGCCCGGAGATCACCTTCGCCGACCAGCAGGACGCGGAGGACTGGCTCACCCGCGAGTTCCAGGCGCTGCTCGACGCCGGCGTGGACCGGGTCGTGCTGCTGGACGGCGACGACGAGATCTACGCCATGAGCCTGCACCCGGCCTGACGGGCGTCCGCACCGCGACAAGCATCCATGTCGCGGTCCCGGTCAGCCGGTTCGCGACGGGTCGGGCTCGACGACGTCGCCGAGTACCTCGTCGATGCGCTCCAGCAGCTCCGGCTCCAGCCGGACCCCGGCGGCGGCCGCGTTGTCGCGGACCTGCTCCGGCCTGCTCGCACCGATGATCGCGGAGGCGATGTTCGGGTGCTGGAGCACCCAGGCGATCGCGAGCTGTCCCATCGTCAGGTCGACATGATCGGTGCGCAGCCGCCGCAGCGACCCGTCGATCGACTCCAGCAGGTGCTTGCGGCCAGCCCGCGGTCGTTGGGTCCCGGCCCGGTGGGCCAGTAGGCATTGGTGCAGATCTCGAGGCCCTCCCGGCGCTGCCCGGCCAGCGCACGGCCTCCTCCTCGACCTGGGAGCCGTGGGTGATCCAGTTCCCGTAGGCGATCGCGCTCACCGTCAGGCCGCTGCGGCCGAGGCGCCGGAACTCCATCAGGACCGGGCCGGCTTGCGGACCGGGGACGACGGCGTGTAGCGGGGCTTCGGTACGCGCAGCCGCCGCACCTGGGTGGCGCGGGTGAAGGCATAGATGCCGAGCCCGAACCGGGAGCTACGAGTATCGGGGAAGTGCTCCCGCACCCGCCGGTTGACCTGCCGGCCCAGCACGATGCCCTCTGCGACCATCGTCAGCAGCATCGCGGTGGTGAGGATCGAGGCGAACTGCTGCAGTACCGGTGACGGCACGAGGATCGTGACCAGGATGAACAGCGCGAGAGGCATGAACAGCCCCATCACGTTGCGCCGCGAGTCCACGAGGTCGCGGACGTAGGCCTTGTCGGGCCCGCGGTCGCGGGGCAGCAGGTACTTCTCGTCGCCCGCGAGCATCCGCTGGCGTCGGGTGGCACTGGCCTCGCGGCGCTGCTGCTTGCTGCTGCGCATGCGCTTCAGCGCCTCGCGCTGGGTACGTGGCGGGGGCGGTACCGGCCCGCGCTTGCGCCCCTCGGCCTCGCGGCGGCTCGGGGTGGGGCGGCCCTTGCCCGCTGCGCGCTGGGACGTGTCCGCTGCCGAGACCTCCACCGCATGGTCGTGCCCGGTCGCGCCGTCGGCCGGGTTGCTCTTCCCGCGCAGGAACCTCACCACCCCAGCGTAGGACACACACCGGTGGCGCAGGCGAGCCTGCGCGGCAGGTCTCGGCGGTCGAGGGGTGGCGTGCTATGCGGTATGTGTCACTATGGAGAGGCGGGAATTCCCCGAGTCGCGACGGGTGTTTCGACTGGTGGATGTCCGACGCCGACCGCAGATCCCCAAGGGAGAGCCATGACCGTCGAGAACCTCACCGACACCACTACGCCCACGCACGGTGTCGAGCTCACCGACACGGCCGCGAACAAGGCGAAGATGTTGCTGGACCAAGAGGGTCGAAGCGACATGCACCTGCGCATCGCCGTGCAGCCGGGTGGCTGCGCCGGCCTGAAATACCAGCTCTTCTTCGACGAGCGCAGCCTCGACGGCGACGCGATCCGCGACTTCAACGGCCTGCAGGTGATCGTCGACCGGATGAGCACGCCGTACCTCCAGGGTGCGGTCATCGACTTCGTCGACACGATCGAGAAGCAGGGCTTCACGATCGACAACCCCAACGCGGGCGGGTCCTGCGCCTGCGGCGACTCGTTCAACTGACACCTCCCGCCCCGCCGGCGGCGGAGCGCTGATCGGCACCGGAGCCGCGGATCCCTCAGGGGTCCGCGGCTCCGTCGTGTCCAGATGGGTGGACGGTGCCTGGCGTGCCCACATTCCGGAGCCGGTCCCGCGCCTCGGCTGGCTCAGGCTACTGCGGCGCCCTCCGCGAACGGCGTAGTGCATCACGACGCGTAACCGTGCCACTCGGGTCGCTTCCCTCGACTGGGTGTCGAGGGTGCTGCGGGCCGAACCGCGGCGACTCCTCCTCTCGTAGATCGGGCGTCGGAGCACCATCGCGTGCGACGAGTTGCCACCTGGGTGGACGTGGCCCGAAATGCGCACTTTGCTCCGTTCAACCGTTTCTTCCCAGCCCAGACCTCGTTGTAGACGGTGTCGGAGATCGTGCTCCAGGTCACGCTGGAGCGACGGAGAGGAATCAGCATGGCTTCACGACGACCTGCGCTTCGGCGGCGGGCGGGGTTGGCGTTCGTCGCCACCGGTACGGTCCTGGCCACGACGGCGCTGACGCTGCTGCCGAGCGCGAGCGCCTCGAGCCACCGGGAGGCGCCGCTCATCGCGGGGAGCCCCGCGGTGGACAACACGGACGTCTACGCGTTCACGAGTCCGGACGCACAGGACACCGTCACCTTGATCGCGAACTGGGCGCCCTTCTCGGAGCCCAACGGCGGCCCGAACTTCTACCCGTGGGCCGAGGGCGCGTACTACGACATCAACATCGACAGCGACGGTGACGCCAAGCCGAACATCACCTACCGCTGGATCTTCTCCACCGACGACCGCCGGGGGACGGACACGATCCTCTACAACAACGGCCCCGTCGAGACGCTGGATGACGAGAACCTGCTCTTCCGCCAGACCTACGATCTGATCGAGATCGACGCCGAGGGCAATGAGAACGTTCTCCTCGACGACCAGCTGGCCGCGCCGTCCAACGTCGGACCGGCCTCGATGCCGAACTACCCCGAGCTGGTCAACCAGGCCGGCGTCGACCTCCCGGGTGGCGGGAGGAGCTTCGCCGGCCAGGCCGACGACGCGTTCTTCATCGACCTGCGGGTGTTCGACCTGCTCTACGGCGGCGACCTGTCCGAGATCGGGCAGGACACCCTCGCCGGGTACAACACCAACACCCTCGCGATCCAGGTCCCCAAGAGCGACGTCGCCCTGGGCGGCAACGTGCAGGGTAACCCCGCGATCGGCGTGTGGAGTGACACCGAGCAGCAAACGCTGAACCTCGCCCCCGCCGGGGAGTCGTCCCGCGGCGGCGACCACGTCCAGGTGTCGCGGCTCGGCCAGCCGCTGGTGAACGAGCTCGTCGTGCCTGCGGGCCTCAAGGACGCATTCAACGGCATCACGCCCGATGTCGACGCGACGATCCAGCCGGTGGTGGACCGGGTGCTCGACCCCGAGGTGCCCAAGCTGATCGAGATGATCTACGGCATTCCGGCCCCCGAGGCCCCGCGTAACGACATCTTCGAGATCTTCCTCACCGGCATCACCGACTCGGCCGGTGACGAGATCCAGGTCGGGAACCTGAACTCACAGATGGACAATGTGGACGCGGCCGCGTTCCAGCCGTCGGAGATGACGCGGCTCAACCTGACCACCCCGGTCACCGCGGAGCCCAACCGGCTCGGCGTGCTGGGCGGTGACCTGCAGGGCTTCCCGAACGGCCGTCGGCTCACCGACGACGTGGTCGACATCGAGATCCTGGCCCTCGAGGGCGCGCTGCGCGGCGCGGACACCAGCGCGCTGGCCGCAGGTGACGCGGTCAACCAGAACGACGTGCCGTTCCGGGACACGTTCCCCTATGTCGCGACCGCCAACAACGTCGGCGTGAATGTCACCCTGCGCGAGGAGGGCCTCGACAAGGGGGGCGTCATCCCCCCGCTCGGCGGACCCGGCGGGATCAGCTTCCCGTCGACCCCGGTCACGACCGGTGTCGCGGCGCTGGCACTGCTCGCCACGGGTGTGTGGATGCTGCGCCGCCGGCCCGAGGTCGTGTCGGTCCGCGGCACCGCGGTACCCGCCACCGAGTGAGCGACGGCGGGGGCGCGGACACCGCGGCGTCCGCGCCCCCGCCGCGCCGCCCGACCCTGCGAGGATCCCCGAGTGCGATTTTCCCTCCCTGCCACGCGACGTCCGTCAAGCGCATCGCTGATCGCGGTGCTGGCCCTGACCCTCGGCGCCGCGCTGCTCGTGGTCACCGCGGTCGGCTTGATCCGCGGTGGGGAGGCCACCTCCCCCGCGCCGGGCACCGGGATCGCCGCGGTGGACCCGTTGTCCCAGGCCATCGACGCCGCGCAGGAGCGGTTGCGGCGCAACCCCGAGGACGCGGCCACCTGGGCGCGGCTCGGTTCGGCGTACGTCGAGCAGGCCCGCATCACCGCCGACCCGTCCTACTACGAGCGGGCGCAGGGTGCGCTCGATCGCTCCATGGCGCTCCAGCCGGACGGCAACGCCGATGCCCTGATCGGGCTCGGTGCCCTGGCCAACGCCCGCCACGACTTCGCCGCGGCGCGGGACGTCGCGCTGCAGGCACGGGAGCTCCGGCCGGCCACCGCGGCTGTCTACGGTGTGCTCGCCGATGCGCTGACCCAGCTCGGGGACGTCGACGGCGCCACCGCGGCGATCCAGACGATGCTCGACACGCGACCCGGCATCGCCTCGTTCACCCGGGCCTCCTACGACTTCGAGCTGCACGGGCGGGTCGACGACGCCCGGATGGCCCTGCAGCGGGCGCTGGACGTCGCCATCGGGCGGGCCGACATCGCGTTCTGCCGCTACTACCTCGGTGAGCTCGCCTTCACCAACGGGGACCTCGACGACGCCGCCGAGCAGTACGACCGCGGTCTGGCGGCCGCACCTGACGACGTGGCGCTGCGGCAGGGGAAGGCGAAGGTGGCCGCCGCCCGTGGGGATGTCGAGCAGGCGCTGGCCGACTACCAGACCGTCACGAACCGGGTCCCGCTACCGCAGTACGTGCAGGAGTACGGCGAGCTGCTGGAGTCCGCCGGCCGCGTCGACGAGGCGCAGGTGCAGTACGAGCTGTTCACCCAGCAACAGCGCTTGTACGAGGCGGCCGGGTCCGTCGACGACCTCGCCGCGTCCCAGTTCGCCGCGGACCACGGCGACTCGTCCGAGGCGCTGCGCCGGGCCGAGGCGGAGTGGGAGCGCAGGCAGAGCGTGTTCGTGGCCGACGCGATGGCGTGGGCGCTGCACGTCAACGGTCGCGACACCGAGGCGCTGACCTACGCCGACCGCGCCGCTGTGCTCGGCTGGCGCAACGCGACGTTCGCGTACCACCGCGGCATGATCCTCGCCTCGCTCGGGATGCGGGCGCAGGCGCAGGCCCAGCTCACCGAGGCGTTGGCGATCAACCCGCACTTCTCGCCGCTGCACGTGCCCCGGGCAGAGGCGGCGCGGGAGCAGCTGCGGAGCACGGGGTGAGGCGCGTCGCGCGCCGGCTGGCGCTGCTGGTCGGCGTGGTCGTCGCACTCGCCCTCACGGGCGCGGGCAGCGCCGCGGCGCACCCGCTGGGCAACTTCACCGTCAACCACTACGACGGTCTGATGCTGTACCCCGACCGGATCGACGTGCACGCGGTGGTGGACAGCGCCGAGATTCCCACCTTCCAGAACCAGTCACAGGTCGACACCGACGGCGACGACGGCATCTCCGACGTCGAGCGCCGCGGCTATGCCACCGCGCAGTGTGACCAGCTCTCGCGTGCCGTGTCCGCGACCGTGGACGGCGACCCGGTGCAGTTCGCGATGCGCTCAGCGGCGGTGAGCTACCCGCCAGGGCAGGGCGGTCTTCCCACGACTCGACTCACGTGCGAGCTCAGCGCTCCGGCCGAGCTCGACGAGCCGGCCACCGTGACATTCACCGACTCGTTCCGGCTCGACCGGATCGGCTGGCGTGAGATCACCGCCGCGGGCGAGGGGGTGCGGCTGCCGGACTCGACGGTCCCGGTGCGGAGCGTCAGCGACGTGTTGCGGAACTATCCCGTGGACCTGTTGGACGAACCGTTGAAGGTCCGGCAGGTCACCTTGCGGACCGTGCCCGGGGGAGCGACGACCGCCGGCGAAGCCGTGCCCCCGGTCGAGACCGGGATCGGTCCGCTCGACCGCCTCGCCGGCTGGGTGGACCGCCAGTACGCCGGTCTGGTCGCACCCGGCCTCACCCCGCTCGTCGGTGGCCTCGCCGTGTTGCTCTCCCTCGCGCTCGGCGCCGTGCACGCGGTGCTGCCCGGGCACGGCAAGACCCTCATCGCCGCGTACCTCGCAGGCCGCCGGGGCACCACCCGCGATGCCGTGATCGTCGGGGGCAGCGTGACCGTGACCCACACTGCCGTGGTCCTGGTGGTCGGGGCGTTGGTCTACGCGTTCACCTCCCTGGCCGGCGAGAGCGTCCTTGGCTGGCTCGGCGTGGTCAGCGGGCTGCTGGTCGCGGCAATCGGGGTGGGCCTGCTGCGCTCGGCGCTGCAGGCACGCCGTATGAGTGGCGGTGAGGCTCCGGAGCCCGCCCCGGTCGGGGCGGGCCACGGCCACGGCCACGCCCACGGCAACGGCCACTGGCACGGGCCGGCTGCCGGTGGGCCATTCGACAGGTCCACCCTGTTCGGCATGGGGTTCGCTGCGGGCCTCGTGCCCAGCCCGTCGGCGCTGGTCGTACTGCTCGCCGCGATCGGGCTGAGCCAGACCTGGTTCGGGATCGTGCTGGTACTCGGGTACGGCACCGGCATGGCTGCGACGCTCACCGCCGTGGGCGTGCTGCTGGTGCGGTTCCGCGACGGGCTCGAGCAGCGCTCGACCCGGGCACGGTCGAGCGGGCGCCTCGCGTGGGTGGTGGCCGCGGCGCCCGTGCTCACCGCCGCCCTCGTGCTCGTCGTCGGTCTGGGGCTCGCCGCGCGCGGCCTCGCCGGAAGCGTTTAGGAGACCCGGTGCGCGCCCTGCTGTCCGCCGCCGTGCTCGCGCTGCTCGCCGCGGCGGGCTGCGCGGGTGACGACGGCGGCCCGCTGTTCGACGCCGAGGGCGGGCGGGACGTTGCCTGCATGACCCACCAGACGCAGCTGCCGGGGAGCCGCTACACCGACCCGGAGCGCCGCAACACCGGCGAGGTGCTCCGGGTGCTGCGCTACTACACCGCGCACGGCGCGAAGGGTTATTGCGACGGGGCAGGCCCCACCGGAGCGGACCGCGCCTGGGCAGGGTTCTACGTCGATCAGGGCGCCGACCCGTCGCGGGTCGAGGGCGCTGCGAAGTCCGGCGAGCAGATAGCCCCAACCATCGACCACGGAGGCTGACGAGATGCCTGGTCCGCTGCGCAATCCGTCACCGCCCCGTCACCGGCCGCGGTGCTGGTGAAGCTGCCCGCCCACGGCTGCGACCTACGGTGCCCGAGATCCCGGCCGGGCGGGGGTGGACGGTGGCCGAGGCCGAGCTGTGGGCCGCGTTGTGGACCTCACCGCAGGCCACGCAGTGGGACGACTCCTACTGGGTCGCGGTGGCCGCCTACATCGCGCACACCAGCGCGGTGATGGCCGCCACCGCGGCCGCCTGGCGGGGCCTGACGCTTTCAGCATACGAACCGCGAAGTGCTGGTCGAAGGCCCCGAGATCACGATCCGGCCGGTGGGCACCCGTCGTCTGGTGGCGGGTGGTTCCCGATGAGCCGCGACCCGATCATCGCCGGGCTGACCGCGCTGCAAGCCGACGGGCCGGCCTGCGTCACCTGCGGGGCGAACTACCTCACGGTGGCCATGCCGCACGTGTCGCCTGGGCCGGCCATTCCAGGCCGATCACCAGCCGGAACCGAGGTCGACTCAACGTGCTGGACACCAAGAATCCCCCAAGGGTCGTTCACAGGACTGCGTGGCCGGTCGCCGTCGACGGTCTCGCACAGCGTCAGCGTGCGGCGGCGAGTTCGCCGGCGAAGTCGAACTCGCTGTCGGCGGCTCCGGCGACGAAGGCGGACCACTCTCCGTCATCGAAGCGCAGCTCGACATCGGTGCTGAGCGATGTGACGAGGGTATCGGTGCCGATCTCGGTGATGATGGCGACCCCGTTCGCGCTGGTGAGACCTCCTTCGGAGGCGTCGCGGACGAATACCGCCCAGGCGCGGTGCGGGAAGGTGATGGTGCCGGCGGCGGGGTGCTTGCTGTGCCGGATGACCACGCTGTCGGCTGCGGGGGCGACCTCGACGCAGTTTCCGGTTCCGGTGCTGTAGCTGCTCTTACGCCATGCTGCGCGGGTGTGTGTCCTTGGGGAGTCGATGTTCATCGCAGGTCCTTGATCACGTCGTGGATGAGGTCCAGTGATTCTCGCGGAGGCAGTGCCTGACCTTGCACGGAGGCGACAGCGTGGAGGTAGCTGCGGATCACGCCGCCGCGCTCGTGCACTGTCCAGGATGTCACTCCGTCAACGTAGACGGCCTCGGGATCGTTCTCGTCGGGCCACTGGATGATCACGAACGAGTCGCCGAGCGCCGCGTGGGCGTCGGCGGTGAAGGGGACGACCTGCACGGTGACATCGTGCTCGCGGACCACGCGGGTGATGTGGAGCAGTTGCTCGCGCAGGATGCCGGGGCCGCCGACCTGCTGGCGGATAGCCGCTTCACCGAGGAACGCGGTCAGCCGCAGCCCTTCGCTGAGCCGTTGCTGGCGGCGCATCCGCAGTTCCAGGTAGCGGTCGATGTCGGCGACGCGAATATGCGGCGAGACGGCGGTGATGACCCGCTCGGCGTAGTCGCGGGTCTGGAGCAGGCCGGGGATGACCTCGCCTTCGTAGGTGCGGATCCAGGAGGCGTCGGCTTCCAGCTCGATGAGCATCTGCACCGCCTCGGAGAGGATGTCGCCGTAGTCCTGCCACCAGCCCGGCTTCTCGGCCTTGCGGCGCAGCGTGTCCAACTGCGCGGCTACGTCGGCGGGGATGCTCAGCACGTCGACGGTTCGAGCCAGAACGCTCGGGGACACCTTGGCCTTGCCCGATTCGATCTTCGACCACGTGCCTTGATGGATGCCGACCTGAGCGGCCAACTCGGTGCCGGACAGCCCGCTCTGCTCCCGGTAGGTGCCCAGGCGGGTACCGAGACGTCGACTGCGCACGGTGGGTCGCATCGGGTGTCCTCCGCTCCGCCATGTCCAGTGCCATCACGCGCAATGACCTGTGTGATCACCCGTTCGGACTACTTCCATAGGCATAATTCCGTGCATTATGCCTATATGGATACTGTGTCGAACGGCGCACGGTAGACCACCTGGCGACGGCGCATCGCCAGGACCCCAGCCCCGGTGGGGCCGGGCCAGACCCGACCTGGCCCGGCCCCACCGGTACCACCAACCGACCCGCGCCCGCGGGTCGGTGCGGCAGCGGAGAGCGGTCATGTGGCTAACGCGACGCAAGCCAGGACAGTGGGTGGCGGCGTGCCGTGACTTCGCCGGCCGACGGCGGGAAGTCCTTGTCCTGCCCACCGACGACGACCGGGTGGCGCTGGTGTTCCCTCCGGGTGAGGTCGCGGTCCTGGAGCCGTTGCAGGTCGGTCGCCTGCGGGCTGCCCTGCGCGACGCGGTGTTCGCGCTGGACGACCCCGAGACGCGCGATCAGCACCAGCACGCCGTCCCGACGTCGCGAGCAACCGCATGAGCCCCGCCGCGCAGATCGCCGCCCACCGTGCCCGACAGGAGCGGCAGCGGCCAGACACGGACGTTCCACCAGGCCCTGTGCGAGCACTCCGTGCCCGTCCGCCACATCGAACGCACCGCGCCGCGCGTGTTCTGTCCCGCCTGCCTGGTGCTCTACGGCACGCACATCCCCGACGACCAACGCCGGCAGAGCGACGGCCAACGCAATGGCCGTCCCACGAACCCCGGAAAGAACCGTTACGGATGGAGGCCAACCCCATGACGACAGCACCTACGCGCGACGCTCAGCCACGCCAACTTGACGACGGTCACCAGCAGAAACACGGTCACCCGCTGGATGAGTTCGTGGCCGATCCCTCGGGCTTGACGCCGTTGTGCGACGAGCCGGAGTTCGCGGCGATCTTGCTCGGCATGGTCGCCGACGAGGCACCTCGGCTGTTCGCCGTGGTGCAGGAGTACGGCGAGCGCATCGACGGCCGGATCGCCGCATGGGGCATGGCATTCGACGATCATGTCGAAGTCGTCTTCGTGGAGCGCGAGCGGTGGATGAGCCTACAAGCACCGGAAACCGCGCTGCGCATGTTCGATTTCGGCAGCCACATCCAGGCTCGCCTCGTGTGGATCAACCCGGACGCGGCCACACCCACCGAGCATGACGACGCGGCTGCCTGAACGGGGCGCACGGTGTCAACGGATGGCGTGCCGTGGCTGCCGGGACTGTTCCGGCCGCTTCTGCACGCCATCCCACACTCCCAGCACTACACCGACTTCGACGGCCTGATCGCGCTCTGGGCCGCGTGCGGAGCACCCGCACTCCGATGGACCGGCAACGCCCTGCCGCACCCGCACTGCCAAGACTGCGAACGGCTCATCGGCCCGACGCCGACAGCGGGCCTGGCCCACCACGGCCCACGGAAGGAGTGACCGGATCGTGGCCCGATCACCTCGCCCGCTGGCGAACCGGCGCGTGGTCGCCGGATACACCCAGGAGGGCCGGAGGTGCCCAGGTCTCGGGAGCGGCAGGCCACGTACTGGCTGGACTACGGCCGTGCGCTGGCGCGGCTGCGGGGTGGCCGTGATCAAGCTGTTATGGCGCTGCTGCGGGCTGAGCAGCTGCACCCGACGCGGGTGCATCGGAACCCCTTCGCCCGCGACACGGTCGCCGAGCTGGTCATGCGGTCCCGACAGGACGCGGTGGGTCGAGACCTGCGTGGCCTCGCCCACCGCATGGGTCTGGGCATCGGCTGATCGGGTGGCCGTGACACACCGGCAAGATCACCGCGGGCCGCGTCCCCAGCGTCCGCACCCATGATCAAAGCGGTTGATGGCGGGCTGCTCGCCCTCTCCGGACCCGAACCCGGCGAGGTGGGCACCGGGCAGCGCCGATGATCCCGGAGCAGTGACACGGGCCACACCGGGCGGGGTACCCGCATGCCGCCGCGCCGGCACGGCAACCCTGCCCCCGCGAAGACCCCTGAGCAAACCTTTCCGGACCAGTCAGATCAGAGGAGCACTAATTCCCATGAGCTACCAGGCCACGATCGTCACCCAACTGCGCGCACTGCTGCAGCTGACGGGGACCGAGGCGCAGATCGCGCGGATCCGCGTCGCACAGGCCCGAACCGAGGCCGTCCGGCGTGAGCTGCAGCGCAACGGTGACAACGCCGAGCACCGCAGCCGCCTCATCGCCGAGCAGCTGCGCAGGGTCGGCGGCGTCCCCGATATCGTGACGCCCGCTCTCGGCCGCGTCACCGCGCTGGTCAAGAGCACCGTCGAGCAAGGGCAACCGCTCGACGAGGCGCTGCTGGGTGACCTCGCGCTGGAGCATCAGCTGCTGGACCGCGCCCGTTACCTGGCGGTACTCGCGCAGCGGGCGGAAGACAACCCGGTCCGCACGCTCGCCGAGCGCCTCGTCACCGCTCACAGCGCGACCGTCGACTGGCTCACCACCGTGCTGGCCGAGGAGGCACTGGGCGGGCCCGTGGCATTGCGCGCCACCCCGCTGCAGCGCCTCGCGGGCGGTGTGACCCGGTTCGTCAACCTGCCGAGCCGCTTCGCGATCGAGCAGGTGAACCGCATGGTCGACAATGTTCAGCAGACCGGTGAGCAGGCCCGCAGCAAGGTCGGCGACGTCGCGGGCCAGGCGGTCCGGCTGGGCGGTGCCGCACGGGAGGTCCTGGGCGCGGGCCGTGACGCCTCGCTGGAGCGTGCCGAGGGGGTCGCGCGCCGTGACGGTGCCCGCGACACCGCCGACGCCGTGCACGCCACCCGCCGTGAGCTGGGCACCCTCACCGCCGAGGAGCTGCCCATCAAAGGTTACGACGGGCTCGGCATGCAGGACGCGATCGCCGCGATCAAGAAGCTGGACCGGGTCGAGGACATCGAGGCCGTCATCCGCTACGAGGAGGCGCACAAGGAGCGCTCCAGTGTGGCGTCGGCCGCCCAGACCCGGCTGGCCGCCGTGGCCAAGGAAGCCGTCGGCGTGAGCTGACGCGCGACGGTCTCCCCACCCGCCCGAACCGCCACCAGGCTCCCGGTGGCGGTTCGGGCACGTTAGGGCATCAGACCAGTACGGGGTACCGCGGCTCCGGGACCTCCGGGGTGAGACGGCGCTCGACGAAGATGCCGTGCCACAGCATGAACACCAGCAGTGCCCAGATCCGGCGGCTGTGATCCAGCGGGCCGGTGCGGTGTTCCTCGAGCATCCGCAGCACGGCGTCGGTGTCGAGGAACTCGTCGGTCCCCGAGCTGGTGATGATCTCCCGCGCCCAGTCGTGCAGCTCGTCGCGCAGCCAGTGCCGGATGGGGACCGGGAAGCCCAGCTTGCGACGGTTCAGGACGTGCGAGGGCACGATGTCGCGCAACGCCCGGCGCAGCGCGTGCTTCGTCGTCTCCCGGGTGACCTTCTCCGACAGCGGGATCGTGGCCGCGACGCGGAAGACCTCCGGGTCGAGGAACGGCACCCGCAGCTCGAGCGAGTTGGCCATGGTCATCTTGTCGGCCTTGACCAGGATGTCTCCGCGCAGCCAGGTGAACAGGTCGACGTGCTGCATCCGCGTCACCGGGTCCCACGCGGCCGACGAGGCGTAGTGCTCCGCGGTGAGGTCCGCGTGGGAGATCGCCGGGTCGTGGCCGCGCAGCACCGCGCGCAGCTGGTCGTCGCGGAAGATGCGGGCGTTGCCGTAGTAGCGCTGTTCCAGCGCCAGCGCGCCGCGGCGCAGCAGGTCCTTGCCGCGGACCCCGTCGGGGATGCGCGCGGAGAGCCTCCCCAACGCGCGCCGCAGCCCGCCGGGGACCTTCTCGAACGCGGCGAGCGACAGCGGCTCCCGGTAGATCGTGTAGCCGCCGAACAACTCGTCGGCGCCCTCGCCGGAGAGCACCACCTTGACGTGGCGGCGGGCCTCGCGGGCGATGAACCACAGCGGCACCAGCGCGGGGTCCGCCACGGGATCGTCGAGGTACCAGACGATCAGCGGCAGGGTATCCATCATCTCCTGCGGGGACACCGTGCGGACGACGTGCGCCACGCCGATGGCCGCCGCGGACTCGGCGGCCACGTCGACCTCCGAGTAGCCCTCCCGCTCGAACCCCGTGGTGAACGTGATCAGGTCGGGGTTGTGCTCCTTCGCGAGCGCGGCGATCGCGGTCGAGTCGATACCACCGGAGAGGAACGCCCCCACCGTGACGTCGGCGCGCAGGTGCTTGGCGACGGAGTCGCGCAGCACGTCGGTGATGCGAGCGTGCAACCGGGCGGAGTCGGCGGCCGACCGCACCGGCTCCGGGTGGAACTCGGCGGAGAAGTACCGGTGCGGCCGCGGCGCGGAGCCCGGCACGACCGTGAAGCTGGTGCCGGACTCGATCCTGGTGATACCCGTGTTCAGCGTCGCGGGCTCCGGCACGTACTGCAGCGTCAGGTAGTGCTGCAGCGCGCGGGTGTCGACCTCGAGCGGCACGCCGAGCCCGGGCGCCAACGTGAGCAGGCACTTCTTCTCGCTCGCGAACGCGACGCCACCGGGCCCGTGCGCGACGAACAGCGGCTTGATGCCGAACGGGTCGCGCGCACCGACCGCCTCGCGCCGCTCGGCGTCCCAGATGAGGTAGGCGAACATACCGCGCAGCCGTCCCACCGCCGCCGGGCCGAGGTGGTGGTGCGCCGCCACGATGACCTCGGTGTCACCCTGCGTGGCGAAGCTCACGCCGTGATCGCGCTGCAGCTCGACGCGGAGCTCGAGGTAGTTGTAGATCTCCCCGTTGAACACGATCGTGTAGCGGTCAGGGGACTCCGGCGGGCCCCAGTGCAGGGGCTGGTGCGAGTGTTCCAGGTCGATGATCGAGAGCCGGTTGAACCCGAGCACCACGTCGTCGTCGTGCCAGGTTCCGGTCTCGTCGGGGCCGCGGTGGCGCGCGCACCCCAGCGCACCGCTCACCGCGGTGACGCGATCCGCCGCGTCCCCGCTTGCCGTCACCAGTCCCAGCAGCCCACACACGTGCCCGATCTCCTCACCACCGACAGGCGCCCCAGTATGCCCATCGGCCCGGCTTGCGGCGCCGCCACACCGTCCGCCCCGGAGCGGCCGCGACGCTATCGCTGGTCTAGGCTCCGACTCGGACGGGGGACATTCCCACGCTGCCCGGGGCAGCCCCGCGGACGAGGAGGAACGAGGCGTGGCCGACGTGGTCCGCTCCCGTGCGGTACGGGTGCTCAAGGTCTTCGGCGTCGTCGCCCTGGTTGCCGTGTCGTCCACGGCGTGCTCGTTCAGCGAGGTCATCGGCTTCGGGTGGCCCACCGGCATCACCCCGCAGGCCGAACGCATGCGCGAGCTGTGGATCGGGTCCGCGATCGCGTCGCTGGTCGTGGGCTTCATCGTGGGGGGACTGATTCTGTGGTCGGTCGCCTTCCACCGCAAGCGCTCCGACGCGCTGCCGCGCCAGACGCAGTACAACCTGCCGCTGGAGATCGTCTACACGGTGTTGCCGTTGGTCATCATCACGGTGCTCTTCTACTTCACCGCGACCGCGCAGAACTTCGTCCAAGCCAAGGTCGAGGACCCCGACCTGCGAGTCAAGGTCGTCGGATTCCAGTGGAACTGGGAGTTCCAGTACCTGCGGGACGGCCCCGGCCCCGAAGGACCGTTCCAGCCGATGGAGACCGACGCCGGCACGCCGCTGACCACGGTGGGCTCCTCGTCGATCATCCCGATCCTCGTGGTGCCCACCGAGCGCACCGTCGAGTACCGGATCGAGTCGAAGGACGTCCTCCACGCCTTCTACATCCCGGAGTTCCTCTTCAAGCGGGACGTGTTCCCGATGCCGGAGAAGAACGACACGGACAACGTGTTCCAGACCTCGATCGACCAGGAGGGCGCGTTCGTGGGCCGCTGCGCCGAGCTGTGCGGCACCTACCACTCGATGATGAACTTCGAGGTGCGTGCGCTCCCCGGTGACCTGTTCGACCGGTACCTGGAGCTGCGGGCGCAGATCGACCCGGCGACGCAGCAGCCGTTCTCCACCGGTGAGGCCCTCACCCGACTCGGCTGCGGCGAGCTGTGCGCACCGCAGGCCGTCACCACCACGCCGTTCGACACCGACCGCACCGCCCGCGAGGCGTCCGGCACGGGTACGAACTGACTTCCCACGGGCGAGAGCGAGGGATCGAACCATGAGGATCGAGGCGCGGATCTTCGAGCTCCTTACCGGGTTCTTCTTCCTGTCCGCCATCGTCTACGGGCTGTGGTCGGGCGAGCCCATCGGCACGACCGCCCTCACCCTCACCGGTGGGTTGACGCTGATCATCGGCACCTACTTCCGCTTCGTCTCGCGCCGGGTCCGGATGCGCCCCGAGGACAACGCGGCTGCCGAGATCAGCGACGGTGCGGGTGAGCTCGGCTTCTTCTCGCCGGGCAGCTACTGGCCGTTCGGGATGGCGCTGGCGGCATCGCTCGCCGGCCTCGGGCTCGCCTTCAACCTGTGGTGGCTGTTCGGACTCGGTGCCGTGGCGATCCTGGTCACGGTGGCGGGCTTGGTGTTCGAGTACCACGTCGGCCCAGACGTGGACTGAGGGTCACGCTTTACTCGAGGGGCTGCTGCGGGCGCCCGGCGAGCTCGCGCGACTCGGCCTCCGACCCCTTCTCGCTGAGGTCGGAGGTGGGACCGGAGCGCGCCGCATCGAGGGCCTCGGTCTGCTCGCGGGGGTCCGGCCGGAACAGCGATCCCGCCACCGGGGCGCCGGCCGAGCCCAGCTTGTTCATCTTCTTGGGCACGGGCGCGCCCTGGTACGCCAGCGGGATGGGGTGGCCGTGGGAGTCCGCACCGGCCAGCGGCTGGTGGACCTCGATGAACTCGCCGTGCGGGAGGCGCTTGATGATCCCGGTTTCGACGCCGTGCTCGAGCACCTCCCGGTCCGCGCGCTGCAGCCCCAGGCAGATCCGGTAGGTGACGTAGTACGCGAGCGGCGGCATCACGAGGAGCCCGATCCGGCCCGCCCACGTGGTCGCGTTGAGTGAGATGTCGAAGATGTAGGCGATGACATCGTTGCCGCCGGACATGAGCAAGATGGTCATGAACGTGATCGCCATCATACCGAGCCCGCTGCGCACCGGGACGTCCCGCGGCCGTTGCAGCAGGTTGTGCATCGCGTTGTCCCCGGTCAGCTTGCGTTCGATCGCGGGGTAGGCGGCGGTGAGACCGAACATGATCATCGGGAGCACGAGCGACGGCCAGACCGACGCGGGGATCAGGTAGTCGCCGAGGTAGAGCTCCCACGCCGGCCACAGCCGTGTGGAGCCGTCGAGCCAGCCCACGTACCAGTCCGGCTGCGAGGCACCGGAGACCTGCGACGCGTTGTACGGGCCGAAGTTCCACACCGGGTTGATCTGGAACAGCCCGGACATGATCATCGTGATGCCGGCTGTGACGGCGAAGAAGCCGCCGCCCTTGAGCGCGAAGACCGGCAGGATCCGGACGCCGACGACGTTCTGCTCGGTGCGACCCGGCCCGGGGAACTGGGCGTGCTTCTGGTACCAGACCAGCCCGAGGTGCACCGCGATGAGCGCAAGGAGGATCCCGGGCAGCACCAGCACGTGGACGATGTAGAGCCGCGGGATGATCTCGGTGCCGGGGAACTCGCCGCCGACGATCGCCCAGTGGGTCCACGTCCCGATGACCGGAATCGACATTATGATCGCGGTGATGATCCGCAGGCCGTTGCCGGAGAGCAGGTCGTCGGGCAGCGAGTACCCGGTGAGGCCCTCGATGCCGGCGAGGATGACGATCATGACGCCGATCGACCAGTTCGTCTCCCGCGGCTTGCGGAAGGCGCCGGTGAAGAACGTGCGGAACATGTGGGCGACGATCGACGCGACGAACAGCAGCGCCGACCAGTGGTGCACCTGCCGGGCGAAGAGACCGCCCCGCACCTCGAACGAGATCTCCAGCGTGGACGCGTACGCCCGGGACATCTCGACGCCGCGCAGCGGGGAGTAGGGCCCGTCGTACTCGACCTCGGCCATCGACGGGTCGAAGAACACCGCGATGTAGGTGCCCGACAGCAGCAGCACGATGAAGCTGTAGAGGGCGATCTCACCGAGCATGAAGGACCAGTGCGTCGGGAAGACCTTGTTGATCTGCCGCCGCATCCCGGGTGCCAGGTGGAACCGCTCGTCGAGCTCGTCGGCGGCCTCGCCCATCCGCGCGGTCGGCCCGGCTGACTCCTTCGACTTGGTGCTGCTCATGACGTGCGCTCCCAGAATCCGGGCCCCACTGCCTCGATGAACTCGTGCCTCGCGTAGAAGTATCCCTGCTCGTCCACGTCCAAGGGTAGCTGCGGCAGCGACCTCGTCGCCGGACCGAAGATCGGCTTGGCGTACTGGAGCACGTCGAACTGGCTCTGATGGCACGGGCACAGCAGCCGCGCGGTCTGCGTCTCGTACAGCCCCGCCGGGCAGCCCAGGTGGGTGCAGATCTTCGAGTAGGCGTAGTAGTCGCCGTAGTTGAAGCCGACCTGGCCCTCGCGCTCGACCACGCTCGCGGCCTGCTCCGGCCGCAGCCGGATCAGCAGCACGGGATTGTCGGACTTCTTCAGCGCCTTCGCCAGGGCCTCGTCGTCCTCCCGCTCGTACTCGCGGAAGGGGAACACGGTCTCGATGCCGCCCGCGGAGAGGTCCTCGGGACGCACGAGCGACACCTCGTGCGGGTCGCCGGTGAAGCGGCGCAGGTAGACCGTGACGTCCGGGTCCGGCTCGTACCACCCGCTGATCCACAGTGCGGCGCGGTCGCCGCCCACCCACGGGTCGCGGATCAGCCCACCCAGGGCGAGGCCGCCGACGCCGAGTGTCATCGCCGCCGCGCCGAACCCGGCCGCGCGTTTGACGAGCGACCGGCGGGCGATGTGGCTGGTCGCCCCGGCGTCGGCGATGATCGCCGCCGTAGTGGCCCGGTCCACCTCGCTCGATCGGCCGTCGTGGCGCTGCTGTACCGCGGTCTCGTGCGGCAGCAGGTGCTTCGCGTAGGCGATGGCGCCCATGCCGACACCCAGCACGGACATGCCGAGGAGGAACCCGATCAGGGGTGTGAAGAGCTGGTACAGCGTGTGCTGGCTGCCGTCGCCCGCGTCGGGGGATGCGTACTCCCAGGGCCAGAAGATGAAGGCCGCGAAGAACGCGAGAGCCGAGAGGCCGGCGACGACGAACCACATCGCGACCCTGCGCTCCGTGCGCTTCTCCGCGCGGGTGCCCGGCACCGGGAAGGGGTCCTCCCGGTGCACGATCTCGACGTCGTCGAGCGCCGAGCCGAGCCGGACGAGTTCGTCACGGTTCATCTCGGCCGGGTCGGGTTCCTTGGCCGTGCCGCGCTCCTTCGCGCTGTCCTCACCCGACACACTCATGCCTTGGCCCCGATCCACAGCGTCACACCCACCAGCGCGGCGATCCCGACCACCCAGGCGACGAAGCCCTCGGACACCGGGCCCCAGCCGCCGATCGACCAGCCGCCCGGGTTGTTCCGGTCCTCGGTGATCGACTTGATGTAGGCGGTGATGTCGGCCTTCTCCTCCGGCGTGAGCTGGCGATCGGAGAACTTCGGCATGTTCTGCGGGCCCGTCAGCATCGCGGCGTGCACCTGCTCCGGGGTCACGTCCGCGATCTCCGGCGCGAACTTGCCGGACGAGAGGGCGATCCCGCGGCCGGTGAACTGGTGACACGACGCGCAGTTGAGCCGGAACAGGTCACCGCCGCGCGCGATCTCGGTGCCGACGAGCTCGCCGTCGGGCACCGTGGGGCCGCCGCCGTTGGCCTGCACGTACGCGCCCAGCGCGTCGATCTCCTCTGGCGTGAACTTCACCGGCTTCTCAGCGGCCTGGGCCTCCTGCCGCACGGCAGGCATGCGGCCCGTGGAGACCTGGAAGTACACGGCGGCCTCACCGGTGCCGATCAGGCTGGGACCCTGGTCCTCGACGCCCTGCAGGTTCGTGCCGTGGCAGGTGATGCACGCGTTGTTGTAGAGCTGCTCACCCTGGCGTACCAGCGCGGTGTCGCCCTGCGCCTCGGCGGTCTGCGGCTGTGGCGCGAACACCGTGTAGAGCCCCCCTGCCGAGAGCAGACCGAACGCGAGCGCGAGCACGCCCGACACGCGGCGACGCAACGGCCGGCCCCACCGGCTCGGTCGTGCGGTGGGCTTCGAGGCAGTCATCGTGTGGGCTATCCCTGCGGTCGGGTCGGGAACGGCTGGCGTCGACAAGGGTCAGGGCACGAAGTAGATGGTCGCGAACAGGCCGATCCACACCACGTCCACGAAGTGCCAGTAGTACGACACCACGATCGCCGCGGTGGCCTGCGCCGGCGTGAACTTGCTCAACTTGGTGCGGACGATGAGGTAGACGAAGGCCAGCAGGCCCCCGAGAACGTGCAGCCCGTGGAAACCGGTGGTGAGATAGAACACCGTCCCGTAGGCACCGGACGGGATCGTGACGCCCTCGTGAATCAGGTTGCGGTACTCGTTCGCCTGCCCGAGCATGAAGATCGTGCCCATCGCCAGCGTGATCGCGTACCAGCGCCGCAGCCCGAACACGTCGCCCTGCTCCGCCTTGAACACGCCCCACTGGCACGTGAACGAGGACGACACCAGGACGATCGTGACGACCAGCGCGTAGGGCACGTTGAGCTCGATCGGCTCGCCGGTCGACTCGAGGATCGGCGGCCACTCACCCACGTTCTGGGCCTTCACCGTGAAGAACATGGCGAAGAGGCCGGCGAAGAACATCAGCTCGCTGGAGAGCCACACGATGGTGCCGACGCTGACCATGTTGGGCCGGTTCAGCGAATGCACGCGCTGGCTGATCGACGGCGCCGCCAGGCTGGACGAGGGGGTCACACCCAGCATTATGACTCGTCGGTAGGAGACCCCCCGGAGAGGGGCAGGCCGCTGCGCGGAGTGAGCCGGAGGTCACACCGGCGGGACGCCGGCGGCCCCACCGCCGCGGGAGCGGATAGCATCCGCGTGCCGGCCCGGCGGCGGCGGTGCTGGAAGCTTTCCGAGCGCGCCGGGGGCGCCGACCCGGAGGATCGAACGACGCAGCCGATGAATTCCCCCGTGAGAACGACGAGAGTCCTGGTCTTCAGCCACCGGCCGGAGGTACGCGAGGCCATCGAGATCGCCGTCGGCCGTCGGCCCGCCCCCGACCTGGGCCGATTGAGCTACGTGCACGCCGGCACCATCGCGGAGGTGCTCAAGGAGGTCGACTCGGGTGCCGTCGACCTCGCGATCCTCGACGGTGAGGCACAGCCGACCGGGGGGATGGGCCTGTCCCGGCAGCTGAAGAACGAGATCACCGACTGCCCGCCGGTCATCGTCGCGGTGCAGCGGCGCGACGACCGGTGGCTCGCGACGTGGTCGCAGGCCGACGCGGTGATCGTGCACCCGCTGGACCCGCTCGCGGCCGCCGAGACCGTGGCCGAGATCCTGCGCTTGCACGGGCTGCCGGTCGCGAACGGGTGACCGTGCGAAGCTGGCCGGAGCTGCTTACCCGGCTGATCGCCGGCGCGGACCTCGATGCCGAGGACACCGCCTGGGCGATGGACGAGGTGATGTCCGGCTCGGCCACGCCTGCGCAGGTGGCGGGGTTCGTCATCGCACTGCGCGCCAAGGGCGAGACCGCGGCGGAGCTCGCCGGCCTGGCCACGACGATGCTCGCCCACGCCCGGCCGGTCGCGGTGGACGTCCGCGCGGTCGACGTGGTGGGCACGGGTGGCGACCGGGCGCACACCGTGAACATCTCCACGATGGCGGCACTGGTGACCGCGGCCGCCGGGGCGCCGGTGGTCAAGCACGGCAACCGCGCGGCATCGTCGCAGTGCGGCGCCGCGGACGTGCTCGAGGCGCTCGGCGTGGCGATCGACCTCGGCCCCGAGGGGGTCGCGACCTGCGTGCGCGAGGTCGGCATCGGGTTCTGCTTCTCCCCCGTCTTCCACCCGGCGATGCGCCATGCGGCCGGACCGCGGCGCGAGATCGGAGTGCCGACGGCGTTCAACTTCCTCGGGCCGCTCACCAACCCCGCGCGCCCGGCGGCGGCGCTGATCGGGTGCGCCGACGAGCGGATGGCCGGGGTGATGGCGGAGGTCCTCGCCGCCCGAGGGGTGAGCGCGCTGCTCGTGCGCGGCGACGACGGCCTGGACGAGATCACCACGACCGCGACGACCTCGGTGTGGGTGGTGGCCGACGGTGCGGTGTCGCGGGTGACGCTGGACCCGGCTTCGCTCGACGTGCCGGCCGCGCGACCGGAGGACCTGCGTGGGGGCGACGCGGCCCGCAACGCCGACGTCGCGCGGCGGTTGCTGGCGGGGGAGCCGGGTCCGGTGCGCGACGCCGTCCTGCTCAACGCCGCCGCCGCACTGGCCGCACACACCGGGCTGTCCGGTGACCTCACCGCGGACCTGCGCGCGGGTGGCGAGCGGGCGGCCCGTGCCGTCGACTCCGGCGCCGCGGCCGAGCTGCTGGAGCGCTGGGCGCGGCGCTCGACGCAGTTGCGGACCCCCGGTTGAGCCGCTCAGCGCCGTCGGGCGTGCCGGTGGCTGGATGCCGGGCGCGCTCGTGGTCAGGAGCATTAGCCTCGTGGGATGCCCGCCACTCCGCCGAACGGGTCGAACGGGCCGAACGGGCCGGACGCGGCGGACGAGCTCGACTGGCGAGCCCTTCCGGGCCCGGTGGGGCAGCGCCTCGCTGCCCTCGCCGCCGCCGCGCTACCCGGGCTGACTGGCGCCGACCTTCCCCCGTCGGTGCGCCGGGTTGTGCGGTTCACCCCCCCGAAGCGGGCGCGGCTGGGCGCCGCCGCGCTGATCGGGGCGCTACAGGACTCCCGGCCGTTCCGCGCGGCGGTGGTGAGCTGGCTGCGAGAGCACCGGTCCGATGATCTCGATGCGGCCCGGCTCGACGGCACTGACCCCGTCGGCGCGGCCTCGGCGGCGGTCCTGCTCGGCGAGCCGGACGCAGCGCAGCGGGTCGCGGTGCTGTCCCGGCAGGTGGACGACGACCGGCTGCGCATCGAGCGCGACGCGGCGTTGGCAAGGGTCGACCGGCTCGCGGTCGAGGTGGGGCGGTTGCAGCGGGAGCTCGCCGCGGCCCACGAGGCAGGTCGGAACTCCGGCGCGACCCGCGACGCCGAGCTCGAACGGCTGCGCGGCAGGCTGCGGGAGCAGGGCGCGCGGC
>JALYQB010000787.1 GCA_030856045.1 Actinomycetota bacterium | reverse complement strand
ACCGAGCGCGTCACGGGCGGGTTCGCCGCGGTCTACAAGGTGCTGCGGGCGATGGAGGAGTCGGGACGATGCCGCCGCGGGTACGTGGTGGAGGGCCTCGGCGCCGCTCAGTTCGCCGTGCCGGGGGCCATCGACCGGTTGCGCGCCCTGAACCGCCCCGACGACAGCAGCGATCGGGACGCCGTCGTGCTCGCCGCTGCGGACCCCGCGCAGCCGTACGGCGCGGCGCTGCCGTGGCCCGCGGCCACTGGGGACGTTCGGCACCGTCCGGGGCGAAAGGCCGGCGCGCTCGCGGTGCTGGTCGACGGTGCCGCGGTGCTGTACGTCGAGCGGGGTGGGCGCTCGCTGCTGTCGTTCTCCGAGGACGATGAGGCGCTCCGAGCCGCTGTCACCGCGCTGGCCACGGCGGTGCAGCAGGGTTGGCTGGGGACGCTGTCGGTGCAGCGTGCCGACGGCGAGGCGGCCCTCGCCTCCGTGCTCGCCGGCCACCTGCGCGAGGCCGGCTTCCGCACCACCCCGAAGGGCCTGCGGCTACGCGCCTGAACAACAGGGCTACCTGCCACACGGAGCCACGTGGCAGTCGTCGGGCACAGTGGACCCGGGCGTCATTGCGTCGCCGGGCGGAGTAGCGCCCACAGCTGGGCCGCGGCCACCGGATCCCCGGAGATCGTCACCGCCTGGTCCGGCGCGCGACCCCAGCTCCACAGGTACAGCGGCATCGGGTCCGCGGCCACCAGCGCGTCCGCCGCTCGCGCGTCGCCCTCGTCGACCCGGCGGGCGCTCGACCGGCCCGGCTCGAACATCGCCAGCCAGTGTCGCCCGGCCGCCGACAAGCCGACCGTCCCGTGCTGCGGGGACGACATGCCCAGCTGGCCTAAGCGGTAGGAGAACCACAGGAACAGCACCTCGTCGATCCCGTCGAGCGCGACCTCGTCGGCGACCGAGGCCACCGCACCGCCCGCAGCGGCCTCGACGTCCACGCGGTGCACGGTGGTCTCGTGCGCCATGCGGCGCCGCCAGAAGCCGTGGGTGCGGTCGGCGGGCCACCACGTGCCGCATGGTGCCGCCGGGTCGTGCCTGCCCAGCTCGGCGACGAGGTCGGCAAGACCGGTGCGGACGAACTCGACGAGGTCCCCGTCGCGGGGCGCGGTCTCCCACTCTTCGGGCGGCCCACCGTCGACCACCCAGCGCCGCGCGACGCGGTGCACGCTGCCGACATGGCGCACGGTTTCGCCGAGGGTGAGCCCGGGGCAGCCGGGCACGGGATTGCGCGCCGCCGCGGGAAGTGCCGACTCCGCCGCGGTGAGCAGCAGCTCCCCCTCGATGTTCAGCACGTCCAGCATCCGCCCGTGGTCGAGCGTCGGACGCTGCCCGGTCACCGGACACACCCGGACACGACACGGTCGGCAAGCTCCAGGAACTGCCCCGTCTGGCGCACGAGACCGTCGGCATCGCGTGCCGTCACCAGGCGGTTGACTCCGGCCTGCGCGGCGACGCGGGTGCCCGATCCCGCAGCGAAGAACGCGGCCCACTCGCCGAGCTCCGGCGCGACGTCTGCGAGCAGGACCCACGCGCTCGCAGGGCGTGACCGACGGCGCGGCCGCGCCCTGGCGGCGAGCACGGCGGCCGCTCCGCGTAGCGCCGCCAGGTGAGCGCCGGCGTAGCGCTCCGCCGGGCGTCGGGCGTACTCGGCGTCGACCAGGCTGTGGCGCGCCTGTTCGAGCAATGTGACGGCAGCCGCGGGGCGGTGCAGGGTGGGAGCGGACACGTCGGCCTCCTCGGGGGACGGACGGACCCGGCCGCGGACGGCCGTGGCCCAGGTGACAACGGTGCTGCGCCGAGGGGGAGCCGGCGGTGTGCCCGGTGGCGGAACGCTTCCCCCGCCCCGCCAGCCGAGCGTTACTCGAACATGTGTTCGATAGGTGAAGGATAACCCCGAGCACCGACATTCCGTCAAGCCTGGGTGCGGGCCGTTCGCCATGCGGCGCGCGCAGGGCGTGGTCTGATGGTGCGCGTGCACCCTCGTGACCACCGCGGAACCGCCGTCGCACTCCCCGCCGCGGAGGCGGCGAGGTGACCGTGGTGGAGCCCGAGCACCGCGTCGGCGACCTCGACGCGCCGGAGCTGCGGTCGTTGCTCGGCGAGGCACTCGGCGTGTACGTCAACGCCATGCGGTACCCGCCCGGAACGGCGCGCCAGCGGGGGCCGATGTGGCTGGAGCACATGCTGCGGCCGGGGTGGCGGTCCGTGGCGGCGTTCGACCGCGACCGCCTCGTGGGCATCGGTTACGGCTACCGCGGCGCGGGGGGGCAGTGGTGGCACGACGAGGTGCGCCGCGGACTCGCCGGGATCGACCCGATTGCCGCCGACCAGTGGCTCGGCGACTACTTCGAGCTCACCGAGCTGCACGTTCACCCTGACGCGCAGGGCCGGGGCACGGGCGCGGCGATGCTGCACCGACTGCTGGCCGGGGTCGACTCGCCACGGGTGCTGCTGTCGACCCCCGAGGGCCCGAGCCGGGCGTGGCAGCTGTACCGACGCACGGGGTTCATCGGCCTGCTGCGCGACTACCACTTCACCGGGGACCCTCGCCCGTTCGCGGTGCTCGGCCGGACGCTGCCGCTGTAGCACCGGTTGCGACGACGGCGTGGACCCGTCGCCGCCGCCCGCCCGACTCGTCGTCCCCGCGTGAGGAACGCCGCGCGGCCGTCGTTTACTCTCGCCGAGTGATCGGGGAGGGTCGGCGGACCGCACCGGTGCAGCTC
>JALYQB010000762.1 GCA_030856045.1 Actinomycetota bacterium | reverse complement strand
GCCGAGCGGCGAGGACGGCGGGGAGCGCGCCGCGCACGGGCCGCAGCCGCCCGTCCAGGGCGAGCTCGCCGATCAGCACCGTTCCGGCCAGCCGCTCCCGCCCGACGGTCCCCGCTGCGGCGAGCAGGGCGACCGCGAGGGCAACGTCGTAGCCCGACCCGACCTTCGGCAACGTGGCCGGGGAGAGCGCGAGCGTCATCCGGCGCTCCGGCCACCGTTCCCCTGAGTTCAGCACCGCCGCCCGGATCCGGTCCCGGGACTCGGACAGCGCCGCGTCGGGCAGCCCCACGAGGTGCAGGCCCGGCAACCCGGCCCCGATGTCGGCTTCGATCTCGACGAGCACGCCGTCCACCCCGAGCAGCGCCACGGACCAGGCGCTCGCGAGGGACATCAGAACGCGCCCGGCAGGTGCGTCACGGTGGTCGTGCCGCCGGGCGGGCTCAGCACGGACAGCACATCGAAGCGCACCTCACACCACCCCGTCCGGTGCTCGGTGAGCCACGCCGCTGCCAGCCGCCGGATGCGCGCCGCTTTCACCGGCGTCACGGCCTCGGCGGGTGACCCGAACCCGAGGCCGGTGCGGGTCTTCACCTCACAGATGACCAGCCGCGTGCGGTCGGTGGCTACGATATCCAGCTCACCGTCGCGACACCGCCAGTTCCTCGACAGCACCACGAACCCTCGCTCGGTCAGATACTGCGAGGCCACCTCCTCGCCGTAGCGCCCCAGCTCGGCGTTGCGCCGGCCGACATCCGATCCTGCCGCCATCCCCGTCTCCCTCAGCCGTCCTGGTGGGGGCTCCACGGTGGCCCGGACGGGTATACCGGGGCGAGTGGCGGGCTACGGCACTGTGGACAGCACCCGGGTTGGGGACAACTCGGGCCACGACGGCGGCGCCAGCCCGGAACAGCGGGATCAGGTGGTAGAGGAGCCTCAGGTGCCGAACGGGCCCGGTTCGGGCAGGCTGAGCTCCGGCTTGTCGAGCTCCTCGACGTTGACGTCTTTGAAGGTGAGGACGCGCACCTGCTTCACGAACCGTGCGGGCCGGTACATGTCCCACACCCACGCGTCGGACATCCGCAGCTCGAAATACACCTCGCCGTCGGCGTTGCGCGGCTGCACGTCCACCGCGTTGGCGAGGTAGAACCGCCGCTCGGTCTCCACGACGTAGGCGAACTGCCCGACGATGTCGCGGTACTCCTTGTAGAGCGACAACTCCATCTCGGTCTCATACTTCTCGAGATCCTCGGCGCTCATGTCTCCTCCGCGGAACAGCGTGCGTCGTCGGTGCTCATGACTCCTCCGCGGAACAGCGTGCGTCGTCGGTGCTCATGACTCCTCCGCGGAACAGCGTGCGTCGTCGGTGCTCATCGGTTGCTGCCCACTCGATTCATCGCTCGACTCATCTCCGGCCGGGGCACGCCTGGTACCGCTGCTGACGTCGTACGCCCACCATTGTGGACCACGGGCGCCGCGGCGCCTGTCCGCGCCGATGGCACCGGCACCCCGTGGCGACGGGCGGCGGCGACCACGTTGGTGTAGGAGAACCGGTGCTCCCGGCAGGGACCGTGCGCGAGCAGCGCCGAGGAGTGCTCTTCCGTGCAGTAGCCCTTGTGCTCGGCGAAGCCGTAATGCGGCCACCGCCCGCCCAGCTCGACCATGATGCGGTCCCGGATCACCTTCGCGAGCACCGATGCGGCAGCCACGCACGCCGCGACCCGGTCTCCGCCGATGACGGCCATGCTCGGCGCGGTCAGGCCGGCCACCCGGAAGCCGTCGGTGAGGATGTAACCGGGGTGCACCCCGAGACCCGCGACGGCCCGGCGCATCCCCTCGATGTTCGCCACGTGCACGCCGCGGGCGTCCACCTCCGCGGGAGGCACCACGACGACCCAACGGGCCACCGCTCGCCGCACCAGCAGATCGTGGAAGTGCTCCCGCCGCGCAGCGCTCAGCAACTTCGAGTCCGTCAGCCCGTCCAGGGCCGCGGCGTCCGCGGGCCGCAGCACGCAGGCCGCGACGACCAGCGGGCCGGCGCACGCCCCGCGGCCGGCCTCGTCGACGCCGGCGACGAGGTGCACTCCGTGGCGGCGCAGCGCACGCTCGTAGCCGTAGAGGCCGGCATCGCGACGGACCGTGGCACCGCGGGGCAGCACACTCATGGCCGGACCGTCCTCATCCGGACCGGTCGCCGGAGGTCATCCGACA
>JALYQB010000713.1 GCA_030856045.1 Actinomycetota bacterium | reverse complement strand
GCGACCCCCCAGCGCGGCGACGCGGGCCGGGGCTCCCCGTCCGGACCGGGCGGGTCGGCGCGCAGGAAGTAGTGCAGCACGGTGCCGTCGGTTGCTGCGGGCGGGCAGGCCGTTCCGGGGCCGACGGGCTCGAGCCACACCTCCATGCTGCCCACCAGCGCGCCCGTGACCGTCCACCGGATGCCCTCCTCGCCCCGGTCGGCGAAGACCTCCAGCCGCAGGTCCGGCCACAGCCGGGGCCACGCGGCGCGGTCGGCGAACACCGCAGCCAGCACCGCGGCAGGCACTGCGAGGTAGGTTTCGTCCACCACGTCGACCGAGGTCACCGGGGCCGCCTCCCACCGGGACGCACCCGGAGTGTGCCGACTTGACCGGCTCACGATATGTTTCCGACGAGTAACCCTGACCGTTGGAGGCCCTTGTGCGGGAGTTCAGCGCGCCTGCCACCGCGGTGGTGGATGCCGAGGAGAACCTCACCGATGCCGTCTGGTCGAACGCCGAGCGGTTCGCGAGCTCCGTCAGTTTCCGCCGCCGGATCGACGGCGGGTGGTCCGACGTCACGGCCCAGGACTTCGCCGCGCAGGTCACCGCGGTCAGCAAGGGCCTGATCGCGGCCGGGCTCGAGCACGGTGACCGCGTGGCCTTGCTCTCCAAGACCCGCTACGAGTGGACGCTGGTCGACTACGCGATCTGGGCGGCGGGCGCGAGCACCGTCCCCCTCTATGAGACGTCCTCGCCGGACCAGATCGAATGGATAGTCGGCGACTCGGGCGCGAAGGCCGTCGTCATCGAGACCGCGCAGCACCGGGCGACCCTGCAGGGGCTGCAGGAGCGGCTGCCCGAGCTGGTGCACGTCTGGCAGATCGATCCCCCGCCCGGAACGGGTCACGCGGCGATCGACGAGCTCACCACGTTGGGGGCCTCCGTCACCGACGACGCCGCGCGCGAGCGCGCCCGCTCCGTGCAGGCCGACGACCTCGCCACCCTGATCTACACCTCGGGCACCACCGGCCGCCCCAAGGGCTGCGAGCTCACCCACCGCAACCTGCTGGCCGACATCCGCGCCTCCGTGGCCGCGTTCCCCGAGCTCCTGCAGGCGGGCAACTCGGTGCTGCTGTTCCTGCCGCTCGCGCACGTGTTCGCCCGGATCGTCCAGTGCGCCTCGGTGTACGCGCGGATCACGCTCGGTCACATCCCGGACGTCAAGACCTTGCTCGCCGACCTGGCGGAGTACCGGCCGAGCTTCGTGCTCTCGGTGCCCCGGGTGTTCGAGAAGGTCTACAACGGCGCGAAGCAGAAGGCGCACGCGGCGGGCAAGGGCCGCATCTTCGACGCCGCCGACGCCACCGCCGTCGCGTGGAGCAAGGCGCAGGACACCGGCGGCCCCGGCTTCGCGCTGCGGGCCAAGCACGCCGTGTTCGACGCGCTCGTCTACGCCAAGCTCCGCAACGCGCTGGGTGGTCGCTGCATCGGTGCGGTGTCCGGCGGTGCCCCGCTCGGCGAGCGGCTGGGGCACTTCTTCCGCGGCGTCGGGCTGCCGGTGCTCGAGGGTTACGGCCTCACCGAGACCAGCGCGGCGGCCACGGCGAACACCGCGAACGCGTTCCGGGTGGGGACCGTCGGGCGTCCGGTGGCCGGGGTGACCGTGCGCATCGCCGACGACGGCGAGATCATGCTCAAGGGCGACGCCGTCTTCCGCCGTTACTGGAAGAACCAGCAGGCGACCGACGAGGCGCTGGCAGGCGGCTGGTTCCGCACCGGTGACCTCGGTGAGCTCGACGACGAGGGCTTCCTGCGGATCACCGGGCGCAAGAAGGAGATCATCGTGACGGCCGGCGGCAAGAACGTCGCCCCGGCCGTGCTCGAGGACCGCATCCGCGCGCACCCGCTGATCAGCCAGTGCATGGTCGTCGGTGACCGGCAGCCGTTCATCGGGGCGCTGGTGACCATCGACCCGGAAGCGTTCCCCGCGTGGCGTGCGGAGCACGGCAAGCCGGAGACCGCGACGGTCGCCGACCTGGTCGACGACCCGGAGCTGCACGCCACCGTGCAGACCGCCGTCGACGAGGCGAACGAGACGGTGTCGTCCGCGGAGGAGATCAAGAAGTTCAGCATCCTCCCGGTCGACTTCACCGAGGACACCGGCGAGCTCACCCCGACGCTGAAAATGAAGCGCTCGGTCGTCGCGGACAGCTTCGCACGCGAGATCGACGCGATCTACACCCGCTGACCGCGCCCCCACAACCGCCGGGCCCTCAGCGCAGCCAGGTCGCCAGGCGGGCTGCGCGGTCGTCCCAGGACCACTCCCGGCACATCCATGCCCGCCCGGCCGCGCCGAGGGCCGCCGCCCGGTCCAGATCGGCCAGCAACGTGGCGACCCGGCGCACGACCGCCGCCACGTCCCGGCCGTCGACGACGTGCCCGGTCTCGCCCTCGCGGACGGTCTCCGGAGCGCCGCCCGAGGCACCCACGACGACCGGGAGGCCGCTCGCGGCCGCCTCCAGGAACACGATCCCGAGGCCCTCGACGTCGAGGCCGCCGCCCCGGGTGCGACACGGCAGGGCGAACACGTCGCCCGCGGCGTGGTGCGCGGGCAGCTCCGCCCACGGCACCGGTCCCGCGAACCGCACCGCATCCGCCACCCCACAGGAAGCAGCGAGCCGCTGCAGCACGCCGCGGTACCGGCCCCCGCCCACCAGCAGCAGCATCGCACCCGGGACCCGGTGGCGGATTCCCGGCAGCGCGCGGACGAGCACGTCCTGTCCCTTGCGCGGTACGAGCCGGGACACGCACACCACCACCGGCGCGTCCCCGAGCCCATACCGCCGCCGGACGTCCTCGCGGGCGCCGGGGTCAGGCCGGAACACCCCCGTGTCGACGCCGGGCGGCAGGTGCTCCACGGCCGCGAGGGGTCCGAACGCCGCGGCGGTGCGCCCTCGCGTGTAGCGGCTGACCGCGGTGACGAGGTCGCTGTCACGCCCGATGCGCCGCAGCACGGCCGCGCCCGGGGG
>JALYQB010000689.1 GCA_030856045.1 Actinomycetota bacterium | reverse complement strand
CGAGCAGTAGTGGTCGACCCGGGCCGGCGTGGCCTAGATTGGGTGGATGACCTCGCGCGGAGTCCTGCTCGTGGCACGACGCCACGTCGACTTCGCCAGGGTATCCAGCGCCATCTGCCGCTGCCCGGTCACCTGACGCCCGACTGACCCCACCAGCCGGCGCCAAGGTGCCGGGACACGGGTGCGGTGCGGCCCGCGTGCGCGGTGGCTCAGGCGCCGGATCCACTCCGGAGGCGCACCGATGTCCGCTCCGACCCGCCCAGCAGACAAGCCCAAGACCCGCCGCGGCGAGGGCCAGTGGGCCATGGGCCACCGCGAGCCCCTGAACCCCAACGAGCGCACGAAGAAGGACGATGACGGGCTGAACGTCCGTCACCGCATCGAGACCGTCTACGCGCACCGCGGCTTCGACTCGATCGACCCCGCCGACCTGCGTGGCCGGATGCGGTGGTGGGGGCTCTATACCCAGCGCCGCCCCGGGATCGACGGCGGCCGCACCGCCAGCTTGGAGCCTGAGGAGCTCGACGACTCGTACTTCATGATGCGCGTGCGCGTCGACGGCGGTGCGCTGTCCACCGAGCAGCTGCGCGTCGTCGCGGAGATCTCCCGGGACTACGCCCGCGACACCGCGGACATCACCGACCGGGAGAACATCCAGTACCACTGGATCCGCATCGAGGACGTCCCGGCGATCTGGGAGAAGCTCGAGGCCGTCGGGCTGTCCACCGCCGAGGCCTGCGGTGACTGCCCGCGCGTCGTGCTCGGCTCCCCGGTGGCCGGTATCTCCGCCGACGAGGTGATCGACGGCACGTCCGCGATCGAGGAGATCACCAGTCGCTACGTCGGCGACAAGGCGTTCTCGAACCTGCCGCGCAAGTACAAGACCGCGATCTCGGGCCAGCAGGACGTGGCGCACGAGGTGAACGACATCTCCTTCGTCGGCGTCCGCCACCCCACCCGCGGCCCCGGCTTCGACCTGTGGGTCGGTGGTGGCCTCTCCACGAACCCCAAGATCGCGCAGCGGCTCGGCGCCTGGGTGCCCCTCGACGAGGTGCCCGCCGTCTGGGCGGGCGTGACCTCGCTGTTCCGCGACTACGGCTACCGCAGGCTGCGCCACCGCGCCCGGATCAAGTTCCTCATCGCCGACTGGGGCGCCGAGAAGTTCCGCCAGGTGCTCGAGGACGAGTACCTGCACCGGAAGCTCCTCGACGGCCCCGCGCCGGAGCAGCTGCCCGCGACGGTCGACCACGTCGGGATCCACCGGCAGGTCGACGGCCGCAACTACGTCGGGTTCTCCCCGCTCGCCGGGCGGGTGTCCGGCACCACCCTCGCCGCGGTGGCGAAGGCCGCCGAGCGGGCGGGGTCGGGCCGGGTGCGGCTGACGCCGTACCAGAAGCTCGTGGTGCTCGACGTCGCCGACGCCGACACCGACGTCCTGGTGTCCGAGCTCGCCGGGCTCGGGCTGCAGGCGAAGCCCTCCCCGTGGCGGCAGTCGACCATGGCGTGCACCGGGCTGGAGTTCTGCAAGCTCGCGATCGTCGAGACCAAGCAGCGCGCCGCGGACCTCGTCGCGGAGCTCGAACAGCGGCTCGCCGACGTGGCGTCGCGGATCGGCACACCGCTCTCGATCCACCTCAACGGCTGCCCGAACTCGTGTGCCCGGGTGCAGGTGGCCGACATCGGGCTCAAGGGCCAGATCGTCACCGACGCCGACGGCAACCAGGTCGAGGGCTTCCAGGTGCACCTCGGCGGCGGGCTCGGGCTCGACAGCGGGTTCGGCCGCAAGCTGCGCGGTCACAAGGTCACCTCGGCCGAGCTCGGTGACTACGTCGATCGCCTGGTGCGGTGCTTCACCGAGCAGCGGGAGCCGGGTGAGCGGTTCGCCCAGTGGGTCGCGCGGGCGGACGAGTCGGCGCTGCGGTGACGAAGTACGGCGGGACGAGAGGCCGGCGTTGACCGAGGGCGGCGCGCGGGCGGCCCCCTTCTACTGCCCGTATTGCGGCGAGGAGGACCTGCGCCCGGTGGAAGAGCCATCCGGTGCGTGGCGTTGCGCGGACTGCACGCGGATTTTCCTCGTGCGGATGGTGGGCATGGAGGTATCACGGTGACGAGCAGGCTCAGGCTGGAGCCGAGCGCCCTCGAGGACGTGGCGCAGCGAGCCGGACGGGAACTCGAGGGCGCTCCGGCGGCGGACATCGTCCGGTGGGCGGTGGAGGAGTTCGGGGCCGGGTTCGCGGTCGCGTCGTCGATGCAGGATGCGGTGCTCGTGCACCTCGCGTCGCAGGTGGCGCCCGGGGTGGACGTGCTGTTCCTCGACACCGGCTACCACTTCGCGGAGACCATCGGCACCCGGGACGCGGTGGCCGCGACGTACGACGTGAACCTCATCACGATCACTCCGACGTTGACCGTGGCCGAGCAGGACGCGCAGTACGGCGCGAGGTTGCACGACCGCTCACCCGACGCGTGTTGCGGCATGCGCAAGGTCGAGCCGCTGAACCGCGCGCTGGGGGGCTACTCCGCCTGGGCCACCGGGCTGCGCCGGGCCGAGGCGGTGGGCCGCGCCGGTACGCCCGTCGTCTCCTACGACCAGCAGCGCGGGAAGGTGAAGGTGGCACCGCTCGCCGCGTGGAGCGACGAGGACCTCGACGCGTACGTCGCGGAGCACGCCGTCCTGCTGAACCCGCTGCTGCACGGGGGTTACCCGTCCATCGGGTGCGCGCCGTGCACGCGCGCGGTGGCCGTGGGCGAGGACCCGCGCGCCGGGCGCTGGGCGGGGTCGGCCAAGACCGAGTGCGGTATCCACCTGTGACCGGGACGACGCTCTGGCTCACCGGCCTGTCCGGTGCGGGCAAGACCACGATCGCCGACGCGGTGGCGGCCGAGCTGCGCGCGCGGGGCCGCGAGGTCGAGGTGCTCGACGGTGACGAGCTGCGCCGCGGGCTGTCCGCGGGGCTCGGCTTCTCCCGCGGGGACCGCGACACCCACGTCCGCCGCGTCGGCTTCGTCGCCGAGCTGCTGGCCCGTCACGGCGTCGTCACGCTCGTGCCGGTGATCGCGCCGTACGCAGCGACCCGTGACGAGGTGCGCGCCCGGCACGACGCCTCCGGCACCGGCTACCTCGAGGTGCACGTCGCGACACCCCTGGCCGAGTGCGCCCGCCGCGACGTCAAGGGCCTGTACGCCAGGGCCGCGGCCGGGGAGATCACCGCGATGACCGGGGTGGACGACCCGTACGAGGAGCCCGACAAGCCCGACCTGCGGCTGGACACCACCGGGACCGACGTGGCGGGCGCGGCCCGTCGTGTCCTGGACCTGCTGAGCGAGAGGGGTGTGGCGTGACCCCCGTCGCACCGGCCATCGTCGACACCGATCATCTGGCCGCGCTGGAGTCCGAGGCGGTGCACGTCATCCGCGAGGTGGTCGCGGAGTTCGACCGTCCCGTGCTGCTGTTCTCCGGTGGCAAGGACTCAGCGGTGATGCTGCACCTGGCGCTGCGGGCGTTCTACCCGGCACCGCTGCCGTTCGGCCTGCTGCACGTGGACACCGGGCACAACTTCGGTGAGGTCATCGCCTACCGCGACCAGCTCGTCGCGGACCTGGGCCTGCGCCTCGAGGTCGCACAGGTGCAACACTGGATCGACGACGGTCGGCTGCACGAACGGCCCGACGGCACCCGCAACCCGCTGCAGACCGTACCGCTGCTGGACACCATCGAGCGCCACAAGTTCGACGCCGTGTTCGGCGGGGCACGCCGTGACGAGGACCGCGCCCGCGCCAAGGAGCGCATCGTGAGCCTGCGCGACGCCTTCGGCGGCTGGGATCCGCGCCGCCAGCGCCCCGAGCTGTGGAGCCTCTACAACGGGCGGCACACCGCGGGCGAGCACGTGCGCGTCTTCCCGCTGTCGAACTGGACCGAGCTCGACGTCTGGCACTACATCGCCCGGCGCGGCGTGCCGATCCCGGACATCTACTACGCGCACGAGCGCGAGGTCTTCCTCCGCGACGGCATGTGGCTCACCGCGGGCGAATGGGGCGGTCCCCGCCGCGGCGAGGAGATCGTGCCGCGGATGGTGCGCTTCCGCACCGTCGGCGACGCCTCCTGCACCGGCGCCGTGGAGTCCACCGCGACCACGCTCGAAGAGGTCGTCGCGGAGGTGACCGCCAGCAACATCACCGAGCGCGGTGCCACCCGGGCCGACGACCGGCTCTCCGAAGCCGCCATGGAGGACCGCAAACGGGAGGGCTATTTCTGATGATGTCGCTACTGCGGCTCACCACGGCCGGCTCGGTGGACGACGGCAAGTCCACGCTGGTCGGGCGGCTGCTGCACGACACGTCGTCGATCCTCGCCGACCAGCTCGACGCGGTGACCCGCGCGACGCTGGAGCGCGGCGGGGGGATCGGTGACGAGCCGGACCTCGCATTGTTCACCGACGGTCTGCGTGCCGAGCGCGAGCAGGGCATCACGATCGACGTGGCCTACCGCTACTTCGCGACGCCGACGCGCAAGTTCATCCTCGCTGACTGCCCGGGCCACGTGCAGTACACCCGCAACACCGTCACCGGGGCGTCGACCGCGGAGCTGGCCGTGGTCCTCGTCGACGCGCGGAACGGGGTGCTGGAGCAGACCCGGCGCCACCTCGCCGTCGCGGCGTTCCTGCGGGTACCGCACGTCATGCTCGCGGTGAACAAGATGGACCTGGTCGACTTCGACGAGGAGACCTTCCGTGCGATCGAGGAGGAGTTCGCCACCGCGGCGACCTCGCTCGGCGTCGATGCCGTGGTGTCGGTGCCGGTGTCCGCGCGCCACGGCGACAACGTCGCGTCGCGCAGCGAGCGGACCCCCTGGTACACCGGGCTCACGCTGCTCGAGCACCTGGAGACCGTGCCGACCGGGCGCGATGCCGTCGAGGAGCCCATGCGGTTCCCGGTGCAGCTCGTGATCCGTCCCCGCACGCCGGAGTTCCCGGACTACCGCGGGCTCGCCGGCCGGGTGGCGTCGGGGATCCTGTCGGTGGGTGACGAGGTGGTGGCGTTGCCCTCCGGTGGCCGCTCCACCGTCACCGGCATCGACACGCCGGACGGGCCGATCGAGCAGGCCTGCGCCGGGGAGTCGGTGACCGTGCTGCTCGCCGACGAGCTGGACGCCGGCCGCGGGGAGGTCCTCTCGCGGCCGGACCAGCCGCCGCGCGTCGTGACCGAGCTCGACGCCGACCTGTGCTGGCTCTCCGACAACCCGCTGACGCCCGGCGCACGGGTGCTCGTGAAGCACGGCACCCGCACCGTCCGGGCGATCGTCACGGAGCTCACCGGCACGCTGGAGCTGGACACCCTCACGCACGGCGAGTCGCCGGAGACGCTGTCGCTCAACGAGATCGGCGGCGCGCGGCTGCGCCTCGCCGAGCCACTCGCCGTCGACGCCTACGCCACCGACCGCCACACCGGCGGGTTCCTCGTGATCGACGCAGGCAACGGCGACACGCTCGCGGCCGGGCTGGTGGCGTGAGGCCGTCCTTGATCGCCGTGGCGCACGGCAGCCGCGATCCTCGCTCACCCGCGGCGGTCTCGGCGCTGGTCGACGTGGTGCGCGCGCAGCGCCCGGAGCTCGACGTGCGGCTGGCGTTCCTCGACCTCGCTATGCCGAGCGTCGGGTGCGTGCTGTCCCAGGTGCAGCGGGCGGTCGTCGTGCCGCTGCTGCTCGGGAGAGCGTTCCACGCGTCGGTCGACGTGCCGGGCGCGGTCGCGTCGGCGGCACGTCCGGGACTGGACGTCACGGTCGCCGACGTGCTGGGGCCCGATCCGAGACTGGAGCACGTCGCGTTGCAACGCCTCGCCGAGGCGGGGATCTCGCCCTCCGACGCGGATACCGGCGTGGTGCTCGCCGCTGCCGGCTCGGTCCAGGCACCCGCCAACGACGCGGTCGCGGCGGTGGCCGCCCGGTGGGCGCGGCAGACGCGCTGGGCG
>JALYQB010000645.1 GCA_030856045.1 Actinomycetota bacterium | reverse complement strand
CCTAGTGTAGAAAGATTTGTTCATGTTTACGCGGCCTGGCGGGCTACATCGTCGATCTCGGTGGCGCGCAGGAGGGCCTCCATACGGGACGTGACGGTGCGGACCTTGTCGATTATCTCGTCCGCGGTGGCCGTCCATGTGATGGGCGCACAGTCGCTGTTCCAGTGCTCGACGAACGACTGGATCGCCTTGTTAAGAACCTTCACGGAGCTGAACGTGCCACACCGGATCAGCTTCCGGGTGATGATACCGTTCCAGATCTCGATCTGATTCATCCACGACGCGCCGGTGGGAGTGAAGTGGAAGACGACTCGCCCCCGCTGCGTGGCGAGCCATTCCTCGGTTTCCTTCGATAGGTGCACGGAAGCATTGTCGAGGACGACATGGACCTTCTGGCCGGGGTAGGCTGCGACGACCTTCTTCATCAGCCGGAGAAAATCCGGCGTCGCGTGCGTCTGGGCCAGTGACGTGATCACCTTCCCCGTCCGGACATCCATCGCGGCGTACAGGTCCGTGGTCCCCCTCCGCGCGTAGTCGAAGGTGCGCTTCTGGGTCTTGCCGAAGTCGATCGGCAGCGGCTGCGTGCGGTCCAGCGCCTGGATACCAGTGTTCGCGTCCACCGACACCACGACCTCCCCCGCCGGTGGGTTCAGGTAGAGACCGACGACGTCGCGGACCTTCTCCTCGAACCGGGGATCCTCCGAGATCTTGAAAGTGCCCTGGCGCCAAGGCGCCAGGCCGTTCTCCCGCCACAGCCGCGACACCCAGGTCTGCGACACGTAGACACCCTCGGTCTTCTTGATGTACCGGGCCATCTCCGCCGACGACCAATGCGATATCCCCAATGCCGCCGGCGGTGTCGTCCTGGTCAACGCGAGAACCCTCGCGCGGATCCGGTCCGGGATCTGACGCGGTCCACCGGGGGAGGTTCTGCTCACCAGACCGTCCATACCGAACTTCTTGTAGCGCTTGAGCCACTTGTCCACCGTCGGCCGCGACATCGCGGCGATCTCACCTTTCCGATGCCCTTCGTCATACCAGAGCACTATCTGCGCCCGGGAAGACACCGACCCGTCATATCCCTCCGACCGCAGTGCCGCGTGAAGTTCATTGCGATCGTGCTCTGAAAGACTCATGAACATAGTATCTCACGCTACATCACCAATGTACAGTTGAACATATCTACCTACACTAGCAACCGGCCGGGTCGTGTGGGCGCTGTCATGCGCCCGTTCATCGGTCCGGTTCGGCGGTACTTCCGTGCGAGCAGGCGTCACGGTCAGGAAGGCGTGTGCCCATTTCCACGTGGCGCACGGCGCGGAGACTGCGCGCCACCATCGGGAGCAGGCTCGGCACTGACCGCTGGCAGTCGGCTCGTGCTCAGCCAGCAGCGCCACCCAGTAGCGCACGTAGCGGGGCAGCTCTTCTCGGGCGAGGGCCGCCAGGAGCCGATCGTCCGGCTGGTCGAGCGCCCAGGTGTATCGGCGAAGACGCGCATAGACCGCCTCGCGGTAGCGCTCGAAGGCGGGGCTGCGCCGGTTACCCATCGCTCGCCGCGCGAGCTGAGCCTTGCCGTCGTGCGGTCCCGTTCGTCGGCCCGTCACCGACTCACCTCCATCCCGTTCGCTCAACCACGCTCCCTCCGGATGGCATCCGGACAAACGACATGGATGACTGAAATATGCAGGGCACGCATAACCGCAGTTCAAGCGATGTGCAGCCGCTACACTGCCGCTCGACGGATGTGGAGGGCGCGTAGTGGCGAGGTCGGCGGACCGGCAACGGCACTGCGACGGGTGCGGCACTCGCCTCGCACGTGACAACCGCTCGGGGCGGTGCAGCCCATGCTCCCTGCAGCAGGTTCGAGCATCGAGCGCCCCGACCAAACCGGACGAGTTCTGGCAGCGAGCCTCGCTCCGGGACGCACTGGGCGCGCGTCACTTCGGCCAGGTGCTCTACGCCTACCGCCACGAGCACCGGCCGGCCCTCACGCAGGCCAAGATCGGGCGCTGGCTCGGGCTGACACAGGGCCAGGTCAGCCGCCTGGAACGCGGCGAGCAGCCGACCAACGACCTGGACAAAGCTCGACCACTGGGCGCGCGCCCTGCAGCTACCCGAGCGATACCTGTGGTTCCGGCTGTCGCAGCAATCAACCGGCGCATACGCAGCATCCGGTGCTGCCCATAGCGTCGAGCAGGAGGCCGAGACGGGAGGCGAGGACGTGCAACGTCGGCGACTGCTGCACGCGCTGGCAGCCGGTGCGGCGACCGCTGGCAGCTCTGCGTTCGGCTGGTTCGGCGCGCAGCCGCAGCCGACGTCAAGCGCGAGAGCAGTGGGCATGCCGGACGTGCAGATCATCCGGGAGATGACACAGACCTTCCGCGGGCTCGACAACCGATTCGGCGGGGGTCGCGCTCGGTCGGTCGT
>JALYQB010000058.1 GCA_030856045.1 Actinomycetota bacterium | reverse complement strand
ATGGCACGCGGCGACCAATCCCGCGGGCCTCGGCCTGGCGCTCGCGGGCGGCACCGTCGCCGACCTCGCCGACGGGATCGGTACCGCGCTGGGCGGCCGCGGGCTCGCTGAGGAGCTGGCCGCGGATGCGGTGTCGCTGCGGATCTCGGCGGTGACCTACGAGCGCCCGGAGCTCGTCGCGTCGGCAGGCCTGCAGCGGCTGACTGCGCAGCTGGCGGAGGGCGAGCAGGGCGCGGCCGCCCGGACCCTCGCCGACCTCGTCGAGGCAGCGGCGATGGCGGACGTCGCGGTCGTGGCGCCGGAGCTGGTCGCACTGCACGCCCTGCTGGACGAGAACCCGCTCAACGACCCGCTCGGCTGGGAGATCCTGCACGGCGACCCGTCCACGGTGGACCCGATCGTGGGCCTGCCCCTCGGCCCGCTGGCGAGGGTCCTCGATCCCGGGCGCGGGCACGCGACCCGCGAGCGCCACACCGGTCCGCGGGCACAGGCGCTGGTCGGCCGCAGCGCGGGGATCGGCGACCGTCTCGGCACCCTCGCCGAGCTGGGCAACGACGGCCGCGTGGTCGTCGAGACGGTGCGCGGGCAGGACGGGACGCAGCGGTGGGTGGTGCAGCTGCCCGGGATGCGATCGGATGACCCGGTCACGGGCGACCCGCAGGACCTGGCAGGCGCGGTCCGCGCGGCCACCCTGCCGGACTCGGCGTACTCCGATGCGGTACGGGAGGCGATGCGGCTCGCGGACGTGCCGCGTGGCGCGCAGCTGCTGCTCGTCGGACACAGCGCCGGCGGGGTCGTCGCGATGAACCTCACAGCCGATCCGGCGTTCAACGGCGGGACGTACGTCGTGACGGACGCGCTCGCGGTCGGCTCACCGGTGGACCATAAGGCCGTGCCGGCGGGAACTGGTGTGGTCACCGTGACCAACGACCGCGACCTCGTCCCCGCGCTCGACGGCCGAGGCCCCGCCTCCCCCGAGCCGGTCGCAGCCGGGCGCACCGAGATCCGGGTCGACTCAGGGCAGGGCGGGCTGCCCGCCGCCCACGCGATCGCGACCTACCGGCAGCTGCTCGCGGCGCCGGGCCCCGACGGGACGTCCGCGCTCGACGTCCTCGACGCGCAGCTCGCCGCCTACACCGGCGGCACCGTCACCGACGTGCAGACCTTCCGGCTCAGCGACGGAGCGCTCGTGACGCGGGATGGGCGGGTCAGCGCACCGGGGTGACGTCCCGGCTCGCGACCCAGCCCGGGCGCGGGGACGCCGCGGCGAACGGCTCGTCCGGGACGTTCTCGACGCTGTTGAACACGATGAAGATGTTCGAGCGCGGGAACGGTGTGATGTTGTTCCCGGAGCCGTGCATCATGTTGCAGTCGAACATCAGCGCCGACCCGGCGCGGCCGGTGAACTGCTCGATCCCGTGCTTGTGGGCGAGCGCGCGCAGGCTGTCGCGGTCGGGGGTGCCGACCTCCTGCTCCTTGAGCGACTCCTTGTAGTGGTTCGCGGGCGTCTCACCGATGCACGAGACGAACGTGCTGTGCGACCCGGGCATGACCATGAGGCCGCCGTTGAACGGGAAGTTGTCGGTGAGGGCCACCGAGATGCTCACCGTGCGCGGCGCGGGCAGGCCGTCCTCCGCGTGCCAGGTCTCGAAGTCGGAGTGCCAGTAGAAGCCGTTGCCCTTGAAGCCCGGCATGTAGTTGATGCGGCTCTGGTGCACGTACACGTCCGAGCCGAGGAGCTGCCGGGCGCGCCCGAGCACCCGCGGGTCGCTGACCAGCTCCGCGATGACGTCGCTCATGCGGTGCACCTCGAAGATGGAGCGCACCTCGTTCGAGGACCTCTCCACAACGGTGCGCTCGTCGGCCTTGACGCCGGCGTCGGTCGCCAACCTGCCGAGCTCGTCCCAGTACCGTTGCACCTCCTCGGGACCGAGCAGACCTGGGATCTGCAGGTAACCGTCACGGTCGTAGGACCGCACGTCGGCCTCCGTCGCGGGTCCGGTGCTCACCCCGGGCCACGCCGTCGGGTGCGTCCGCTGGATCATGGTCGCGTGGTCCGACATCCGGGTGGGGTAGCGGTCCCCGGACATACTGCTGGACGCAGCTGCCCGCGCCGCGGGGACTGTCTGCTCCGCAGGGGAAAGCGCGTCGTCGGTCATCGCGGTACTGCCTCCTTCGCTCGTGCCGACGGTGCCCAGTCGGTATGGGCAGGCGTGACACCTGGCGTGGTGCCTGCGACAGCGGGCCGGTCGGAGGGTTCTCCGACCGGCCCGCTGCGCGGAGGATTTGAGTGCGTCAGCCGGTAGCTGCCTGCGGATCCTGGGTGCCCTCGGTGATCAAGGGGTAAACCCCGTTCTCGTCGTGCACCTCACGGCCCGTCACCGGGGGGTTGAAGACGCAGATCATGCGCATCCGGGTCGCCGGCCGCAGCTGATGGTGCTCGTGCTCGTTCGGCAGGTACATCGTGCCGGGGGTGATCCGGTACGTCTGCCCGGTCTCCTTGTCCAGCAGGTCACCTTCGCCCTCGACGCACACGACGGCCTCGATGTGGTTCGCGTACCAGAAGTCGTTGACCCTTCCCGCGTCGAGGACGGTCTCGTGCAGCGAGAACCCGACGCCGTCCTTGGCGAGCACGATGCGCTTGCTCTCCCAGTTCGGCGTCGTGACGTGACGCTCCGTGTCGGTGAGGCCGTCGAACGATCGGACGATCACAGGTGGTTCCTCCTGGCGGGTCGGGGGTCGGCTCGTGCTCAGCTGCAGACGGCGTCCACCGCGTCGGACAGGATGGCGAGGCCCTGCGCGAACTCGTCCTCGGTGGTCGTCAGCGGCGGGAGCATCTTCGCGACCTCGTCGGACGGACCCGCGGTCTCCATGAGCAGGCCGCGGTCGTAGACCGCTTTGCACACCTTGCCTGCGAGCTCGGTCTGCTGGAACGCCAGGCCCTTCGCGAGCCCACGACCGCGGACCGTGAGGCCGCGGTGGCGGTCTGCGATCGCGTCGAGCGCCTCGTTGACCTGCTCTCCCTTCGCGAGAGTGGCCTTCTCGAGCCGGTCGTCGGACCAGTACTCGTCGATCGCGCACGTCGCGGTGACGAACGCCGGGTTGTTGCCGCGGAACGTGCCGTTGTGCTCACCGGGCTCCCACACGTCGAGCTCCGGCTTGATCAGCGTGAGCGCCATCGGCATCCCGTAGCCGCCGATCGACTTCGACAGCGTGACGATGTCCGGCTGGATCTCGGCGTACTCGAAGCTGAAGAACGGGCCGGTGCGCCCGCAGCCCATCTGCACGTCGTCGACGATCAGCAGCATGTCGTGGCGCTTGCAGAGCTCGGAGAGCGCGCGCAGCCACTCGAACCGCGCGATGTTGAGACCACCCTCGCCCTGCACCGTCTCGACGATCACCGCGGCCGGCTCGTTGAGCCCGCTGCCGGAGTCGAGGAGCAGCTTTTCGAACCAGAGGAAGTCGGGCGTCTTGCCGTCGAAGTAGTTGTCGTACGGCATCGGAGTGGCGTGCACGAGCGGGATGCCCGCGCCACCGCGCTTCATCGAGTTACCGGTCACCGAGAGCGCGCCGAGCGTCATGCCGTGGAACGCGTTGGTGAAGTTGATGATCGACTCGCGGCCCGTCACCTTGCGGACGAGTTTGAGCGCGGACTCGACGCTGTTCGCCCCCGTCGGCCCGGGGAACTGGACCTTGTAGTCGTACCCACGCGGTCGCAGGATCTTCTCCTGGAACGTCTCCAGGAACGCCCGCTTGGCGACGGTGTTCATGTCCAGGCCGTGGGTGACGCTGTCCCGCTCGAGGTACTCGATGAGCACCCGCTTGAACAGTGGATTGTTGTGGCCGTAGTTCAGCGCCCCGGCACCGCCGAAGAAGTCGAGGTAGGCCTTGCCGTCCTCGTCGTACATCCACGAGCCGACGGCCCGGTCGAAGACGGCGGGCCAGCTACGGCTGTAGCTGCGGACCTGCGATTCGAGGGTCTCGAAGATGGTCACGGTTGCTCCGTCCGTGGTGGGTCGATCGTGCTGTCACCGTCGCCGGGTCGTGGGTGGGCCGCGGCGAGCGGGCCGATCACGTACAGGTCCTCGGGCTCGTGCCCGGGCCCGTCCTCGGCCGGGAAGTGATGCACCCCGAAGAGGTCACGCCGTTCGATGGCGGCGCCCCGGTCGCGTGCGGCACCGGTGAAGAGCCGGATGGATGCCTCGTTGTCCGGGCTGATGGTGGTGTGCAGCCACCGGACACCCTGTGGGGTGAGCCGGTCGAGCAGGTGGTGCAGCATCCGCGCGGCGAGGCCCCGGCCGCGCTGACTCACGTCGACCGCAACCTGCCACACCATCACAGTGTCGAGCGACGTCGGGCGTAGGTAGCCGGTGACGAAGCCGACCACTCGGCCGCCGTCGAGGGCCACGACGGACGTGTCGGCGAAGTCGTGGCACCAGAGCAGGTAGGCGTAGCTGGAGTTGACGTCCAGGACCTTCGAGTCCCGGGTCAGCCGCCAGAGTTCGCCACCGTGGACGACGTGCGGTGCACAGAGCGTGACACCGGTCTCACCGGCGCCCGAATGGTGAGGTTCCCCTGCTGCGACCATGGCTCACCCGAAAGTAACAGCGATTGCCGCGTCAGGCACCTTGTACCCCGGTTCGGCATGAGGTATGTAACACAAGCTTCGCGAACGGTGAGTCACGGTGTACGCAACGCGACCGTCTGGTCCCGGCCCGGCCCGACCCCGATCGCGGACACCCGCGCACCGCAGAGCTCCTCGACGCGCTGCACGTAGGCCCGCGCCGCGGCAGGCAGTGCGTCCAGCGTGCGGCAGTGGGAGATGTCCTCCCACCAGCCCGGCAGCTCCTCGTAGACGGGCACCGCGTGGTGCAGGTCGGTCTGCGTCATCGGCATGTCGTCGACGCGCTTGCCGTCGATCTCGTAGGCGACGCACACCGGCACCGTCTCGAGGCCGGAGAGCACGTCGAGCTTGGTGAGGAAGAAGTCCGTGATCCCGTTCACCCGTGCCGCGTATCGGCCGATCACCGCGTCGAACCAGCCGACCCGGCGTGCCCGGCCGGTGGTGACGCCGATCTCGCCGCCGGTCTTGCGCAGCCGCTCGCCCATGGCGTCGGTGAGCTCGGTCGGGAATGGCCCGGAGCCGACGCGGGTGGTGTATGCCTTGAGGATCCCCATGACCGCGCTGATGCGCATCGGGCCGATACCCGACCCCGCACACGCCCCACCCGCCGTCGGGTTGGAGCTCGTGACGAACGGGTAGGTGCCGTGGTCGACGTCGAGCAGCGTGCCCTGCGAACCCTCCAGCAGCACGGTCTCGCCCCGGGTGAGGGCCTGGTCGAGCAGCAGCCGGGTGTCCGCGACGCGGTGCACGAAGTGCGACCCCTGGTCGAGCACCGTGTCCACCACCTGGTCGGCGTCCATCGCGCGACGGTTGTAAACCTTGACCAGCACCTGGTTCTTGAACTCGAGCGCGGCCTCGACCTTCTGCCGCAGGATCTTCTCGTCGAGCAGGTCCTGCGCCCGCACTCCGACCCGCGCGACCTTGTCCTGGTAGGCAGGCCCGATGCCGCGGCCGGTGGTGCCGATCTTGGCCTTGCCGAGGTAGCGCTCGGTGACCTTGTCCATCTCCACGTGGTACGGCATGATCAAGTGTGCGTCCGCGGAGATCAGCAACCGCTCGGTGTCGATAGCCCTGGCCACCAGGGCGCTCAGCTCGTCGTTGAGTACGCCGGGGTCGATGACCACCCCGTTGCCGATGACGTTGGTGACACCCGGCGTCAGGATCCCGGACGGGATGAGGTGCAGCGCGAAGTCCTGGCCGTCGGGCAGCACGACGGTGTGGCCCGCGTTGTTGCCGCCCTGGTAGCGCACCACCCACTGCACCCGCTCGCCGAGCAGATCGGTGGCCTTACCCTTGCCCTCGTCACCCCACTGGGCGCCGATCAGGACGATCGCCGGCATGTGACACTCCTGACGACGGTTGCGGGCACGCCGCGCGGACGGCGCAGTGCGGAGCGCGGACGCTCTCGCACCCGCGGGCGAGGCCGAGGGTAGACCAGGAGGCGCGGTGGACGTTGTCGCGCTGACCTGCGGCGGCGCCCGGTGGCCGCTGCCGCCGGCCGCGACGGCGGTCATGCCGGTCCCCGCGCGGCCTGGCCGGTCGGACC
>JALYQB010000614.1 GCA_030856045.1 Actinomycetota bacterium | reverse complement strand
GGGCTCGCCGGTGCGGATCGGCCCGCAGACCCTCGCCGGGTGGCGCTGCTGGCCTGCGCGCACCACCTGCCGGTGAGCCCGGTCGCGGGACCTGCTGGAGGCGCTGTGCGGGATCGATGTGTCCACCGGGTTCCTGGCCGGGATCCGGGGCCGCGCGGCGCGGCGGCTGGAGCGGACCTTCCTGCCACATCTGCGCGCGCTGCTGCTGGATGCGCCAGTGCTGCACGCCGACGAGACCCCCGGCCGCGCTGCCGGCGCGCTGTCCTATGTGCATGTGGCGTGCACCGAGTACCTGACCCTGATGCACGTCGGCGGGCGCAGCGCGAAAGATATCGACGCAGGCGGGGTGCTGCCGCAGTTCACCGGGGTCCTGGTCCGCAACGGCTACGCCGGCTACGCCCACCTCCCGGCGGTGCACGCCTGGTGTGGCGCCCCTCTGCTGCGCGACCTGCGGTCGATCTCCGACGCCGACCCCGACACCCAGCTCTGGGCGGTCGCCATGGCCGACACCCCTGCTGGCCGCACACCACGCCGCCACCGCCCGCGAGCGCGGCTCCGAGGCCCTCGACGAGGCAGTGCTGGCCCGGCTGCGCAACCACTACCACGGCGCGCTGGCCCGAGGACGAGCCGACAACCAGGGCACACACGGCGCCCGGGCGGCCCAGGCCCGCACCCTGATCGCCCGGTTCACCCGCTTCGAGGACATGATCCTGCGCTTCGCCACCGACCTGGTGTCGTTCACCATCAACGAAGCAGAGAGATCCATCCGACCCGTCAAGGTCCACCAACGCGCCTCCGGCGGTGCCTGGCGCACCCTGCAATGTCTGATCGACTTCGCCGTCGTGCAGTCCTACTTGGACGCCGCCACCAAATGGGGCCTCGACAAACTCGACGTCCTCCGACAGCTCTTCACCACCGGCCACTGGCTCCCACCAGCGCTCATCCCCAGCTGAATAGCTACGAGGCCTCGCGATCGACGCACCGATATCCGAGAGCAAGCCTGATAGGTACCGAACTGGAGACCCATCGTCAGGGTTCGATGAACGTGATCTTCCCGGTAGGCATGCCAGATCCAATGAACTCAGAAAGCTCTCCGACCGTGCAGATCCGAGGGATTCTTTCGGTCAGCCAGAGATCCGAATCGAGGAGATGAAGCCATTCCGGCGTTGCCGTGACGACGACAGGCAGCACTCTACTGACACCCATAGGCAAGGGAAAGTCATGGCACGTGGCCAGTTCCGACCACTTGTGATGCCATTCTCGAAATTTCCCAACCAATCGCTCGGCACGGTTTCGCGTCTCGCGATGCGAACCTGCATCCAGTGCCGGACTCCAGGCCGAGCCGTAGCAATCTACGACGATGAGCGTCTTGCCGACGATCACGCTGGCATCCACATCTGTCACTTTCACTCCCTTGAGCTTTACAAGCCTACCGGAGTGCCAAGGTTGGGAGCCGAACCTCGCGAGATGCGAGTGAACCTTCGCTTCGAATCCGTGGCTCATTCCAAGGCGGACCTCTTCCGATAACGGCACGTCCCACAAGAGAGACGTTGCCCTAACGTTAACCGCATCATACAAGATGGCATTCCCCATCCTTCTCAGGGGCCGTTGCTGCATCGGTCGCTCCAGCTCGACCTCAACGTGTCCTGCATCCAGAAATCTCAAAGAATTCTGCATTGACTTCAACGTGAACGGAACCGGTGCGTCTGCATGTCGCCCAGGGCCAAGCATGGATAGCAGTTTCGAGTCATCGGGGAGCGGAACAATAAAAAATCCATGGAAATCAAGGGTCCGCGGTGGAACGCTGCATTCTTCGAGCAGGCCGTTTGTCAAACCTTCCAATACTGCATCCATATCAGCGACACCGAATCCGAACTGGTTTCGAAGACACTGATCGACGTCATAAAGTTGCTCCCGTAGCGCATCGACATCCGAGAGAAAGCCTTGACGCACGATCCGATCGAGGAGAGATACCCAGGAGCCATCGCCCATCCTCTCCGGAGGTAGTAGCTGACCTTGTAACCCAGGAAGAAACTCGTTCGGAGCAACCCATTCGACCGCCACGATCCGCCAATCCCTCGGCATGACGAAGGGATCATTGGCAGGCGTGAGCAAACCACCAAGCGTTGCTAACGGATTGCCGTCTTGGCTGATCCGGTCATCCCGAAGATCGATGAGACGATTCAAAGCAGTGCCCTGATCGAAGTCGAATATGAAGGGCGCGGAGGATGCAACGCGGATGACCTGGCCCTTCGCTATGCGTCGACGCGCCGACAAAGTGTTAGCGAAAGCTTGGGCAACAGCCAACACCGAAGCGACCCGGACCAGCGATGGCCCTGTCCATCTAGGAAGGTGATAGGGTAAACATATCCTCTCGGGCCAAGTGGCGTAGCGGTGGACAGCCAATTCGGCGGTCCGTCGAATGGCCTCATGGGATCTTGGTGTATGAACCCAGAGCCTCGGCGAGACATGGCGCAACGCGGCGAACATCTTTAAACCATCGCGCCCGGACAACAAGATCTTCAATTCTTTATCAAGCGCAGCAGAGAGCCGTGCTGCTCGCTCGAAGCCATCGTCTCCGACAAGGAGGTCGCCAGGCCGAACCAGGTCCGAGATCAACTGCGAAAGCCGGCTTCCTTCCCGCTCTTCCCTCGTTATCTGCTTTGCGATGACGGCAGACACCTCATGCACGCCGGCCACGAACTGTTTGGCTGCCATACCACCTTCACCTTTCTGCACAAGGCGCAACAAGCCTCAGTCGAAGCTCCAGTTGGACTTCGCCAGCTCTACCATGCTGCCAGACCGCTGCGGGATTGACGCTGACCTTTTAGGATCGCGGATCAGGCATCTCGCTCATCGTCGGCCGCTGGGCTCGACGTCCTTGGCCCGGACGGTGCCGTCGGCCTCGGCATCCTCGGCGCGGGCAAGCGCCCAGAGCAGGCTCGACAGCCGGTTGAGGTAGGGCAGGATTGAGGAACCTGGGGCGGCCACCGCGACGGCTTGGCGCACCAGCCGTGCGGCCGACGTCGAGGAGGGCGGCCAGCCGGTCCTGGCCGGGCAGGACGAAGTCGGTGAGCAGAGGAATCGCAGCGCCGCCTCATCAGTGCGTGCCTCGACCTCGGCCACCATGGCCGGCCTCACCCGGCTGCGCCGTCCACAAACTTCCGGTGGTTGGACGGCGCAGTGGCCAGCTCGGCCATCACGACGTACAGCCCGGTGCACACCTCGGTCAGCACGGTGTGGAGGGCCGGACCGGCTAAATAACTAATGCTTCGGCCCGGGCCACACTCACTCAGCGCGGCCTGGGCCTCGTCGACGCTGCCCAGCGCCTCGGGCACGGCCGCACCTTGGCCACCTGGGCCCCGCAGTACAGCCCCGCCGTGCCCTTATCGGTCCAGAGGTGACAGTGCGTCCAGTGGCACTGCTCGCAACCTGTCGCCGAAAGGCAGAGTCTGTTGGCCGGTGTAGAGCACGTATCCGGCCACGAACCGGTCGCCCACCTGGCGGGCGAGATTGCGCAGTCCGGCCAGGTCCGCGGTCCGAACGGTCGCGCCTGCCTTCACCTCGATGCCGACAACCCGCCCGTCCGGGGTCTCGATGACTGCGTCGACTTCGACCCTGTCCTTGGTCCGATAGTGATAGAGCCTTCCGCGTTCCTGTGACCACGTAAGCTGCCTGGCCAACTCCATGAGCACGAGGTTCTCCATCATGGCTCCGGCGGCTCCTCCGGGTTCGCCCAGCCGGTGGGCATCCTGGCCGAGCACGTGGCATGCCACACCGGTGTCGACGAACGCCAGCTTGGGAGTGCCGATCGCGCGACCGGTATGGCCTGAGGACCAGGCCGGGATGCTCTTGAGCAGAAAGACCGAAGCCAGCAGTTCCAGGTAACGCACGAGTGTCGTCCTCGGGATGCCCGACTGCCCGGCGATGCTGCCCGGCACCAACAGGCCACCGGCACGGGGGGCCAGCAGTGCGAGCAGCTTGTGCAGTTCCCCACGTCGTTCGATGGTGGCGAGTTCCAGCACGTCGCGTTCGATCAGGGTCGACAGGTAGGAGTCGAAGAAGGCGGTCCGGCGCCGCGGCGTGCGCCGCACCGCCTCCGGGAAGTCACCGACGACGACCCGCTCCAAGTAGTCGCGGCGGCGAAGCGCAGACGAGTGGCCGAGGCGCGGACCGTGTGCAAGGGCCGCGTCGACGAACCGATCGGGCTCTCCTCCGATCTCGCCTTGGGAGAACGGCCAGAGTTCGATGATCTCCATGCGTCCGGGGAGCGCATCGGGAAGGCTGCCCAGGGCGAGGATGCGTGACGATCCTGTCAGCAGGAACCTGCCGGGCGTTGGGTCGAGATCGACCACCACCTTGATGGGACGAAGCAGCCCGGGCGCGAGTTGAACCTCGTCGATCACCATCAGCCCGTCGTGATCGACGAAGCCGGTCGGGTCGTCGGTAGCCGCGCGCAGCGTGGCGGGATCGTCCAGCAGCCGGGCGCCCGGGCAGCCGCCAGCCTGGCCAGGGTCCTCTTGCCCGCCTGACGAGCCCCATTGATGAGGACCACCCGGGTGTCAGCCAACGCCTCCGTAACCAGGTCCTCGGCTCGTCGAGGGATGAGATCACGAGTTTCCGCCACGAGATCAGTATGCCC
>JALYQB010000610.1 GCA_030856045.1 Actinomycetota bacterium | reverse complement strand
CGAGCCCGGAGCCGGCCTGGGCGAGCAGCGCGTCGACGTGGCCGTGGTAGTGGCCTGCGAACTTCACGACCGCGGGGCGCCCGGTGACCCCGCGTGCGAGCCGGATCGCGGTCATCGTCGCCTCGGTGCCAGAGTTCACGAGCCGCACCTGCTCGACGGGCGCGACGCGGCGCACGATCTCCTCCGCCAAGTCGATCTCCCCGCTCGTGGGGGTGCCGAAGGACAGCCCGCTGGTGGCCGCGGTCCGCACCGCGTCGACGACGGCCGGGTGCGCGTGCCCGAGGATCATCGGTCCCCACGACGACACCAGGTCGACGTAGCGGTTGCCGTCGGCGTCCCACAGGTGCGGCCCCTCTCCGCGGACCATGAACCGGGGGGTGCCGCCGACGGCGCGGAAGGCGCGCACCGGGGAGTTCACACCGCCGGGGATGACGGCGCAGGCGCGGTCGAAGAGCTGCTGCGACGCGGTGGTGCTCACGGCTCCCAGTCTGCCTGCCGGTGCCGTCCACGCAGTGCTTCCCCCCGCCGCTGGGCCGCCCTGCGCCGTAGCCGGGCGGCCCGCCGCACCACGTCGAGCAGCAGCAGCGCGGCGAGGGTTCCCACGGCGACCGCACCCGCCCACCAGCGGGCGTCGATGCGGGTGGTGCCGCCGGAGGGGTCGCCGCGGCGCCAGAGGTCGACGGCGAGGACCACCAGCGCGACGACGACGAGCGCCTCCACGCCCACCCACCACCACGACCGGCCGCTGTGTCCGATGGTTCGCTCCGCTCAGACCGGGCCGCGGCGGTAACGGAACCAGGTGTTCGCGGACGGCAGGAACTGCAGCACGATCGCCAGGAGCACGACGACGGTCCCGATCACCGTTCCCAGCAGGAGCAGCGCAGCCACGACCCCCAGCACGGTGACCAGCACCCGGGCGGCGTTGGAGCGACCCAGCAGCAGCAGCCCGCCGAGCACGAGCAGCGCGCCGAGGACCGCCATGACGATCCCGGCGACGACGATGCCCTGCGCCACGGTGTCGGGGTCGATCTGCACGCCGCTGCGGGCCACCGCGTTCTCGAGCTCCTGCTGCACCGTCGCGTTGTCGCCGGTCAGCGCGACGAGCAGGCCCGGGAGGAGGAAGAACAGCCCGGTGAGCACCCACAGCGCCGCGGCGACGGCCACGACCCCGGGTCGGCGCGGTGGGAGCGCGGGCTGCCCGGAAGGCAGGCCGGCGGGATAGGGCGTATCAGGGTAACCGCTCGGCTGTCCCGGTCCGGGGTCGTCGTAGGGGTCCTGCGGTGTGCTCATGGTCACGACGGTAGCGGCTGCCGGAACCACGGCGCAGCGCCGGGCAGGTACATCGTCACGATCGCCGCGATGAGGATGAGCGCCGACAGCCCGGAGGTGAGGGCCGTCAGACCGGGCTGGCCGAGCGAGAACAAGCCGCTGATCACGCCGAGCGCCCCGAGCACGGTGAGCACGATCCGCGCCCAGTTGCGGCCCGCTCGCATCTTGACGATGAAGAACACCTCCAGCGCGAGGAGCGCGAGCCCGAACACCAGCCCGACGATGAGGCCGACGTTCACGGTGTTCTCGATGAACTGCGGATCGGCCCCCGGCGTCGACGCGAGGGTGTCGTCGATCGTCTGCTGCCGGATGTCGTCGATCGTCGCGAAGGTGAGGATCGACCCGAGCAGCGAGACCACGATGCTCGCGATCCACAGCCGGAAGGACAGCTCCACCTCCTTCGGTGGCTGCCCTGGTGAGGGCGACTGCCCCGGGTAGGGCTGCTGGGGATAGCCCTGCTGCGGGTACGGCTCGGGCTCCGGACCGGACGGGGGATACGGCGGCTGCGTCATGGGCAGCAACGGTACTGAGTCCCGGCCCGCGACGGGGCGGTTTCGCCGGGATCAGTCCGCGAGCCACCCGGCGGCCTGCACCGCCCAGTAGGTGAGCACCACGTCGGCGCCCGCGCGGCGGATCGAGGTCAGCGTCTCCAGCACCGTGCGCCTGCGGTCCAGCCAGCCGTTGGCCACGGCCGCCTCGACCATCGCGTACTCGCCGGACACCTGATACGCCGCGACCGGCACGTCGGACAGCTCGGCGACGGCGCGCACCACGTCCAGGTAGGACATGGCGGGCTTGACCATCACCAGGTCGGCGCCCTCGGCCAGGTCCAACGCAACCTCGCGCAGCGCCTCCCGCCCGTTCGCCGGGTCCTGCTGGTAGGTCTTGCGGTCCCCCCGCAGCTGCGAGTCGACGGCCTCGCGGAACGGCCCGTAGAACGCGGAGGCGAACTTCGCGCTGTAGGCGAGGATGCCCGCGTCCTGGTGCCCGGCCGCGTCGAGCGCCTGGCGGATCACCCCGACCTGGCCGTCCATCATCCCGCTCGGGCCGACGACGTGGGCGCCGGACTCCACCTGCGCCACCGCCAGGTCGGCGTACCCGGCGAGCGTCGCGTCGTTGTCGACGTTGCCCTCGCGGTCGAGCACCCCGCAATGCCCGTGGTCGGTGAACTCGTCGAGGCACGTGTCGGCCATGACGACGGTGTCGTCGCCGACCTCGGCCCGCACGTCGCGCAGCGCGACGTTCAGCACGCCGTCGGGGTCGGTGCCCGCCGACCCCACCGCGTCGCGGGTCGTGGGGACGCCGAACAGCATGATGCCGCCGACGCCCACCGCGACGGCCTCGGCCGCGGCCTTGCGCAGCGAGTCACGGGTGTGCTGGACGACCCCCGGCATCGAGGAGATCGGTACCGGCTCGGTGGCGCCCTCCTTGACGAACACCGGCAGCACCAGGTGCCGCGCCTCGACAGCCGTCTCGGACACCAGCCGCCGCATCGCGGGCGTGGTACGCAGCCGCCGCGGCCGACTCGTCGGGAACATGTGCACCTCCTCCGTCGGGGCTCGTGAGTGGCGTTGCGAGCTAT
>JALYQB010000609.1 GCA_030856045.1 Actinomycetota bacterium | reverse complement strand
CAATGCGCCTTGGCGTACCCATGAGTGCATAACATCATGCCCTAAAAGGCAGCACCGTCGCTTCAAGATCATGACTCCGTGTCACGCCACAAATCCACCCGACCGGGAGCACACCGAGCACCTGTCTCCGCCCTGAACAGCATGCGCCGCCGCGCGACGTCGGCGCGCCCACAGGCCAGCGGAGCACGGCGAAAAGAACGGCGCTGGGTCTTGACCGGCCCCGCTCCTTCAGGGATGAACTACATATCAGGAGGCCTTCGGGCCACGCCGTACCCCCCGCAAGTGGAATCGGAAATCGTGTTGGGTGTTACAACACTCGCGGGTTCAGATCCCCGCATCCTCCGCCAGCGACGTCGGTCACAGTGGCGACCGGCACCAGCCATCAGCGGACGTCGACCAGGTCCACGACGAAGACCAGGCACTCGCCCGGCTTGATGACACCACCCGCGCCCCGGTCGCCGTAGGCGAGGTGCGCGGGAATCGTGAGCCGACGCCGCCCGCCGACCCGCATCCCGGCCATCCCCTGGTCCCAGCCCTCGATCACCTTGCCGGCGCCGAGCGGGAACTGCAGCGGGGCGCCGCGGTCCCACGAGGCGTCGAACTGCTTCCCGGTGGAGTGCGCGACCCCCACGTAATGCGCGGAGACCGTCGAGCCGGCCGTCGCCTCGGCGCCGTCACCGACGACCTGGTCCTCGACGACCAGCTCGGTCGGGGCCTGGCCCTGCGGTGGGTCCACGTCAGGGCGGGTCAGTTCGCTCACGTCGCATCCTCCTCGTTGCATGGGGCGGCCCATCCTCGCACCACCATCCGGGTCGCGCCGCACCGCGGTGACCGGACGCCTGCGGTGGACACTGGCAGCGCAGTCGCTGCTCACCCGGCTGGCCGCTACCGCCCTGCGCCACGGACCGCAACGCTTGAACTGCCGGGCACGGCCACCGAGGAGGTCGGGGACATGGATATCGTGGGCCGACGCACGTCCCCGAACGGCTGAGGCAGTGTTCGGCTCCCCGTGGCTCGACAGACCGGCAGTGGTGGTGTTCGCCGCGGTGGCGATCGTGTCACTCGCCCGGCTGGCCGTCGCACCGTACGATTCCGGACACGGCGGGCGCGCCGGTGCCCTCGCCCACTCCACGATGGCCGCCGGCATGGCCGCGATGACGCTGCCCGCCGCCGACCCGGTGCCGCAGTGGGTCTGGCTGGTCGCGTTCGCCTCGGTCGCCGGGTGGTTCGCCGGGCAGCTGCTGCGGCTCGGCCCCGCGTCCGGTCCCGCCGGGCTCGCAATGGGCCGCCACGCATGGCGTCGCAGTGCCGGGCCCGCGGCGCACCATCTGGCCGGCAGCCTGCTCATGCTCGCCGCGATCGCGGTCGGCCACGGCGCCGTGCCCCATCCGCACGCGCTGACGGTCCCCGCGAATCACCTGCACGGCCCGCTCGGGGCAGGCGGCTCGCTCGTTCCCGCGCCCCTGACCTGGCTGCTGTGCGCGGGTTTCCTGCTGGTCGCGGCGTCGTGGAGCGTCGACCTGGTGCGCAGCACCGACCGCGGCACGCCTCGGCCGCGAGGGGTCGCCGCCGCGATCGCCGCACCCGCCGTCGGGTCCGCCTGCGCAATCGTGATGGCGACGGGGATGGGCGCGATGGCACTCGTGCTGGGCTGACCCGTTCGCCGGAACCGGTCGCCGAGGTTCCCCGCGCCCGCGGGTTACCGGGGCAGGCCTGAGGTATCCGGGGCCAGGTGGGTTAACCGACCGCGGGCGCAGGGTTGCGTCAGTGTGAACAGTGCGTGGTGTGGTTGCCTGCAGCGGCTCCGGCGTTAACGTGTGGGGTGTTCGGTCGGCACGACCCCGCACGGCACGAGGCGTGGCGGCGACACGATGACGTACCCCGGCGCGGCTGGGCGTCGAGCGCGTTCCTGACGGCAACGCGCTTGTACGCGCACTCGGACGGGTCGCGGGGAGGCGACCACCATGATCGACCGATCTTCGTGGTTCTTACGTGCGCACAACGACGAGGTGCGTCCGTTCACCGTGGCGGTGAGCTGTCCCTGCGCTGGGGTGTCGGTGTGCACACCGACCGGCGAGGTCGACGCGTTCACCAGCTCGCTGTTGCGCGAGCAGCTGGTGACGGCGACCGCCGAGGCGCGGCACCTGGTGATCGACCTCTCGGGCGTGACCTTCTTCAGCGCGGCCGGAGCGGAGGTGCTGATGGCGGCGCGAGCGGGCCAGCAGGGTCGGGGTGCGCTCGTCCTCGCCTGCCCGCCCCGGCCGGTG
>JALYQB010000607.1 GCA_030856045.1 Actinomycetota bacterium | reverse complement strand
GTCTTGCCGCCGACGGCCGCGTCGACCATCGCGAGCAGCGTGGTGGGCACGTGGACCACCCGTACCCCGCGCATCCACGTCGCGGCGACGAAGCCGGCCAGGTCGGTGACCGCTCCCCCGCCGAGCGAGACGACGGTGCCGGTGCGGTCCAGCCTGATGCGGCCCAGCACCTCCCAGCAGAAGCCCGCGACGGCGAGGCTCTTGCCCTCCTCGGCGTCGGGCACCTCGATGCGGTGCGCGTCGACGCCTGCGTCCTGCAGCGCGGCGCAGAGCGCCTGCGCAGTGTCGGCCAGAGTGGGCTGGTGCACGATCGCGGCGGTGCCCGCCGGCACGGCGTCGAGGAGCTCACCCATCAGATCCCGCCCGACGACCACGTCGTAGGGCGCAGCGGTAGCCACCCGGATTCGTGCCGGCTCCGTCATTCCGGTCCTCTCGCTCGTCCTCCCGGCCGGCTCCGTGCTAGCGGTCATCGGTCCCCGGCAATCAGGTGCGCCCGAGGGTTGGGTAGCAACCAGGGATGCAGGTGACCGAGCCCCTCGCGCTTTAGCAGATTCTGGCCCACGCTGCGTTACGTCGGAATCGTATCCCGCAGTATCCCGGCGGGAGTGCCCGCACCGCTCGCATGCCTGCCGACCGCAGACCGTCGAGTGCGCCGCGGGCGGTCTGCTCACCGGCACCTGTCGATGCGCCTGTGCGTGGTCACCGATATGCCACCACGCCGAGACGATCAGCAGGTCCTGAGCAACCAGCCGGACCCGATGCGGCGTGCGGTCATCGCCTCATATCGTGAGCAGGGGCCGGCGTGGCACGACGGCAGGGTGAGCCGAACGAACGGCAGCGGCATCCAGGGGCTGCCGTAGATGATGGAGTACATGCTCGTGCCCGAACTCGCCCACCCCACCCGCCCCGGTGGACGATCACACAGGCCGGCTGGGAGCGGCAGATGAACGCCTGCGAGGAGCAGGCCAAGATTGAAGAGGAGATCAACGGTCTACTCGCAGAGTAGCAGGAAGCGCGTCAGGAGCGCCGTGGCGCGGTACTCGCTGCCGATGCAGCCAAGGTCCCTCGCTTGACGATTGCCATGGAAGTCGGCATGCAGCGCAGCAACAGCACGAGCGTGGCCTGCGCAGGTGCAGATACAGCTGGCGGTATCGCAGGTTCGAATACTGAGGGAAACCATGGAACCGCGCCTCAGTATTCGGCCCTCGCGTGGAACCGGCGTCCCCGTCGACGGGCGCAAAGAGCCGGGTGGTGTGCGGTCACCGGAAACGTTGCAAGCCATCGGTGTGCGGTAGTACATCCCGTGCTCGGCTCGATCGGCACGGGTGTATCTGGGCCGTTGGCCATTACTCCTCCAGGCGTGGACCCGATGAAGGCGACTGGCCCGACGCATGAACCACACCCGCTCGGTCGGAGGTCCACCGCGGAGCCGTCGGCTGCCGTCACGCTTTTGGCCGGGTCGACGGGTGTGCCGCGTCCGCTCGATGTCGAGGTGCCGCGCCTGCGGCTCATTCGGCGGCTCGAGGAACGTTGGGAGCGGCCTGTCACCCTGGTCGTCGCGGGACCCGGATTCGGCAAGACGACGGTCCTGGCCCAGGCGGTGCGGGCCCACCTGCTTGCGCCTCGCGGGATCGACGCATGGGTGAGCTGCGAGGCGGCCCATGAGGATCCGGCTCGGCTCGCGGAAACGCTGCTCGACGCGGTGTCCGCCGGGCACAGTCGTTCCCGCGTGCCCGGTCGTCAAGCCGCCCCTGGGGCGCGTGATGTCGTCGACGCCTTGATCCGCTGGGCGCCGCTGGAGGTGTGCCTGCTGCTTGACGACGTGCACGAGATCGCGGTGGGCTCGCCGGGGGCGGCGCTGCTCCGCGAGGTCGTGATGGCGCTGCCGGCAACCGCGCATCTGGTGCTCTCCGGGCGGGAGGCACCGGAGCTGCCCCTAGCGCGCCGTGAGGCGGCGGGTGAGGTGCTCAGGATCAGTGGTGAGGACCTTGCCTTCACCGATGTCGAGGTCACGGCGCTGGCCCGCCGGCTCGGGCGAAAGGCTTCGGTGGCCGGAGCGTTGCAGGGCTGGCCCGCCCTGGTCCGGCTGGCATTCGCGGCCGGGTCTTCGGCGCCGTGGCAGTATGCCCGTGAGGAGATCCTCAGCCGGTTGCCCGATCCGCAGCGTCGAGCCCTGGCCGCGCTGGCCGCGCTCGGCAGTGCCACCGCCGGGGAGGTCGCGACGGTCACCGGCGGGCCGGTCGCCCTTGAGGACCTCGCCCGGCGGATCCCCCTCGTCGGGGTTCTGGACGACGGCCGGTATCGCGCGCACGATCTGTGGACGGATGCGGTGTCGCGGACGATGACGGCGCAGGAGACGCAGGTTCTGCGGGAACGGGCCGTCGTCATCCTGGCTGCCCGTGGCGACCTGGCCCGCGCCGGCCGGCTGGCCTACCAAGCGCAGGACTGGCATCTTCTGGCTGATCTCGCCGTCGACCTCGTTCGCACCACGCTCTCGGCACTGCCACGCACCATCGCCGAGCGGTGGCTCGGCCTTGTCCCGCCGGCGGCGGCGGGCGAGCCGGCGTTCGTGCTGCTGCGGGCCGCGGTGCTGCACGCCGGCGGCTTCACTGATCCGCGCATCGACCCCCTGCTCGACCAGGCGTGGCAAGGGATGCTCGATCGGCACAATGAGGACGGCGCCGCCGCCGCTCTGGGGCAGGCGGTCATCACTGCGCACTCCCGGGCCGACCTCGTTCGGCTGGCCGCGGTGGCTGAGTGGGCCGACCGTCTGGACACCCCTTCTTCTCCCGTGCTCAGCGTGCTGCGCCACACTGTCGCCGCAGTGCTCGCCGAGGGCCGCGGCGAGCCGGAGACCGCGCTGGCCCAGTTCGCCCAGGCGCCCGTGCTCGAGGTGCCCCGTGCCCTGGCGTTGTCCACCTGGAGGTTCCACTTCCATTGCCTGAACATGTGCGGGCGTGGCCGGGAGGCAGCGGAGCTGGCAGACCGGACCCTGGGCGACGCCAGCGACGAGCGCGTCCAGCTCTCCGGCGCCATGGCGCGCTGGTTCGACGGTGACCCCTCGGATCTGGATCGACTGCGCGAGCCAGGACCCGCCGCGGCAACGGCGCGGGAGGCGTTCGTGGAGACGGCGCTGGCGGCGGTGATTACGTCCTCGTGCGGGAAGGAACCACCATTGCCGTCCCTGCCCTGCGGCGAACCAGCCGAACACTACAACCCCCGCGACGCCGTCCTGGCCTGCGCAGCCCAGGCCGCGGTCGCGGTGGCCCGCGGCGACGAGGCCACCGCCCGGCAGGCCTACGCCCGCCACCTGGCCAGGTGGCCCATCGAGGTTCGCTTCGGCGAACGGCATCTGCGGCGGTTCCTGGCCCTCGGTTACGTCGTGAGTGATCGCCTGGCTGCGCACTGGGACAGCGTCGACCTGGGCCCGTCCCACCTCGCGGCACGGGCGGCCGCACGCGCCCTACTCCAGGCGCGTGCCGGTGACATGAGGGCCGCTGGGGAACTCACCCCCGCGCACGCGCTGTGTTTCCTGCCGCTGCCGTGGTCGGTCGAGCTGGCAGCCCGTCTTGCGGCCGCGAAGCACCCCGGCGGATTCGAGCTGGGCCGCTGGCTGGGCGACACGGTCGGGCCGGCGGTCCACCGGCAGCTCCGCACGACAGCTCGGGCAGCCGAGACAGCTGTGGCGACAGGAGCGGCGCAGCTGCTGGCCGCCCTGCCCGCGCCTCCCACGCACCGGACCCGCATTGAGGTCATGGGAGCGATGCGGCTGACGCAAGACGATGTCCCGGTCGACGCGCCACAGCTTCGGCGGGCACGCGTACGGCAGCTGCTCAGCGCGCTGGTGCTGCGTCCCGTGCTGGCGCGGGACCAGGCGATCGAACTGCTCTGGCCAGAACTGGACCCGGCGAAGGCAGCCAGGAACATGCGCGTCACGCTGACCCACCTTCGCCGACTGCTCGAACCCGACCGCTCCGGCGGCGACGCGAGCTACCACCTGCGCACCGACGGTGACACGATCCGGCTCGTCGCCTCCGAGTCGCTGGCCGTGGACCTGTGGACCTTCGACCTCCTGCACACCCGCGCCGACCAGGCGCGGGTCGAAGGTGACACCGACCGCGCCGCGGACCTGCTCAACGAGGCCGTTGCCCTGTGGCGCGGCGACCCGCTGCCCGACCTGCGCCACCTGGCTGACCCGGATGTGGCGATCGAGGTCGACCAGGTGCGCACCCGCCACGTCCGCGACCTGCTGACCCTCGGCGAGCTGCGTCTGGTCGCCGATGACCCACCAGAGGCCGCCCGGCTGGCCGCACGCGCCCTCTCGCTGGAACCGTACGATCCCCGCGGCCACCGTCTCGCCCTCGCCGCCGCGCTCAGAGGCCGCAACCCAGCGCACATCGCGGCGGCCCGCCGCCAGGTCCTGACATCACTGCGGCAACTCGGAGCGCGCCCAGACCCGGCCACCGCAATCCTGCTTCGGCAGACACTGCCCCCACCCCCAAGCCGGGAAACCCGACCTTCACCTGGGGTGGGGGCAGCAGCGCGAGCCCTCAGCAGCTGATCGTGACCTCCGTGTTCGGGCAGCTGTCCGCGCCTGGCCCACCGTCACCACGGTCACCCTGGAAGTGAGGGCCACCGTTCAGGAGGTCCATACCGTTGCCGCCGAGCATGTCATCGTCGCCACCCTGGCCGAAGATGACGTCGTCGCCCGCCCCGCCGATGATGATGTCGTTATCGCCCAACCCGAAGATGGTGTCGTTTCCGCCCAGCCCGTAGATGACGTCGACACCGGGCCCACCGAAGAGCACGTCGTTTCCGTTGCCGCCGAGCAGGGTCGCCATCGGCTGCGGAACATTGAAGACGCAAGGGGGTGGCGGGTTGGGCGGGTTGGGTTGCTCGGCTGCGTTGGCGGCGGGTGCCGCGCCGGTGAGTAACCCACCGGTGGCGAGCAACGCCGTGCCGGTGAGTACGGTAATCCTACTACGTAGCAGCATGATGGATGATCTACCTCTGTCAATGCAGCGGCGCCTCGTGGCACCCACTCCATAGACTCCGCACCCGGCGCTGCCCGAACACTAACCAGACGCCGCCCACCACGGTACGGATCTCCGATCCGGCGGCTCACCTTTCAGCACCAGCGCGGTCGACAGCCAGGTCTGCTAGCTGGTCGCTGCCGCGGTCCGAGGTACTGCCAACAGCACGAGCACCGCCATGGTCCGGCTGAGGAAACCGAGAATCCCCATGCGGTGCCCGGTAGCCGCGGATCCGCATCCTCCTGGACAGCCGCGTCGACCAGACGCGGACCGAAGGCGACATCGACCGCACTGCGGACCTACTCAATGAGGCCGTTGCCCTGTGGCGCGGCGACCCGCTACCCGACCTGTGCAGCCTGCGTGACCCGGACGTGGCGATCGAGGTCGACCATGTGCGCGCCGGTCACGTCCGCGACCTGCTGGCCCTCGGCGAGCTGCGTCTGGTCTCCGAGGGCCACCAGAGACCGTCGCGCTGGCCGAGCTCGCGCTGTTGCTGGAACCGTTCGACGCCCGCGGCCACCGCCTCGCCCTCGCCGGCGCGCTCAGCTCCGGGAGTGGCGCCCGACCCGGCGACCGCGATCCTGCTGCAGCAGACACTGCCCCCACCCCCAGCCGGAAGAGCCCCGCCTGACCCGGGGCGGGGGCAGCACTGACCCGTTAGCAGCTGACCGGGATCTCCGTCGACGCCGTGCAGACGTCGCCGCCGGCCTGACCGTTGCCGTAGTCGAAACCGAGGCCACCGGACAGGAAGTCGTTCCCGACGTCGCCCCACATCGTGTCATCGCCGCCTTCACCGAAGACGTAGTCGGCGCCATCGCCAGCGTAGATGACGTCGTGTCCACCACGTCCGCAGAGGGTGTCATCGCCGCCCCAGCCGTTGATCACGTCGTTGCCGGACGTTCCGACGATCACGTCGTCGGCGGGGCCACCCATATTGCCGGCGACCGTCTGCACCTGGCCGTTGCAGACCGGGACCTGGGCG
>JALYQB010000584.1 GCA_030856045.1 Actinomycetota bacterium | reverse complement strand
GCGACGCCCATACCCGCGAGGGCGATCGCACCGAACACGGCCGAGGTCTGGCCGTTGACGATCCCGTCACTCATATGCATCCCGAGCAGGGTCGTGCTCATGCAACCTCCTCGAACGGGGGAACCCATCGGGAGCGTACGGCCTAATGCAGGTTGTTGCCAGACCTGTGCGGCAGGACAGGGTCACTCACAGATCGTGCAGCAGCCACCGCACCGTCACCGCACCGTCAGGTGCGAGACACCCCGGACTGGGTGAAGTTCCGCACGGAGTCTGACGGTGTCGTTGCTGCGTGCATGACGCATTAGGGTCAGGCGGGCCCTCGGATGTGCTGCCGAACCGGAACGAGGAGACGAGCCACGTGGAGGTGCTGAACAGTCGGGTGCTGCTGCGCCCGGTCGACCCGGAGAGCAGCCGGGCCTTCTACCGCGACGTGCTGGGACTGGCGATCTATCGGGAGTTCGGCGACGGGCCCGAGCGCGGCACGGTCTTCTTCCTGGGCGGCGGTGGCCTGCTGGAGCTCTCCGGACGTGCCGAGCGGCCTGCGGGAGCTGCGATGGCGCTGTGGGTGCAGGTCCGCGACCTCGCCACGACGCACGGCGAGCTCGCCGAGCGCGGGGTGAGGGTGCTGCGGGAGCCGCGAGCCGAGCCGTGGGGGCTGCTCGAGATGTGGATCACCGACCCGGACGGCGTGCACATCGCGGTGGTCGAGGTGCCCGCCGAGCACCCGCTGCGCCGCCGGGCGCAGGAACTGGACGGGTAGCGGAAGCCGGTGATAGGGCACGCTGGGGAACCGGGGTGAAGCGACATCCACCGCGCCCGGACAGCCGCCTCCGCGGTTCACCGATTACCGTTCTCGCTCGGTGTGGCATCGGGGGGACGTCGATCCCGGCGGCTGTGGCGGGATGGCAGTGACGCGGACGCCGGTGCGCTGGAGGTCGAGGGGTTCCGGCGGGTCGTGCACCGGGGCGTGGAGCAGGCACGGTCACCCGTGCGCTCGACTGGGTGCAGCGGGCAGCGCTATGCCTGTCGGGCGGTTACGGCTCGTTGTGCGAGGTCGAGGTTGGTGGATCCGCCGCGGGCCGTGAGCGCCTCGCCCAGCGGGCCGAGCCGGTCTCGGGCGCGGGCGGAGCGCAGCCTGGCCACAGCGCTGAGGGCTCGATCGGCCAGCATCGATCCGTCCGGCTCCCCGGCCTGCACGTGGATGATCGCGAGGGTGACCGCGGTCAGCGCCGCTTCCCGCTCGTAGCCGCTTCCCGCTCGTAGCCGCAGTGCCGACGCGGCGAAGGGCTCCGCCGCATTCAGATCACCCAGCTCGATCGCCACGGCCGCCCGCGCCTCATCCATCATCGCCTGATCGGCCCTGCCCCCCGGTGCCCAGCCGTCGGCCGCCGCGGCGAGCTCACCTCTGGCCAGCTCGGGATGACCCAGGCGCGCGTACGCCAGCGCCGCGTCGGCACGGACCAACCTGACGATGACCGGTAGCCGGGGGTCGTTGCCAGCCGCGTCCTCTCCTCGGAGCAATGCGAGCTGGTGGAGCTTCAATGCGTCGTTGGGGTGACCCCGCTCATCGGTGAGCCGACCGGCGGTCCATATCGCGAACACCTGCCAGTGGGGGGCGTCACGGCCGAGGTCCAAGGCGGTGCGCCAGTGGTGGCGAGCGACATCGTCGAGCTGTGAGTCGAACCCGGCGTACCCAGCGGTGGTATGCAGCTCAGTGACGGCAACCGCCATAGCGCGCTGTATCGGTTTGGCAGCGGGCACCGTGAGCAGCCGCGTGCAGCGGGCGGCGGCGTGGGAGAGCACGTCGGTCTGCCCGCCGTAGAGCCTAGCGAGGCTCCGTAGCCGCACCGTCAGGTCCCGCACCGCCTCGACATCTGCCATGACGAGTCGGGACGGCAGCGGTGCATCTGCGGGTGCGGGCAGCGTGAGCAGCTCACCCAGCACAGGCCGACCCCATACGGCCATGGAGGCCAGGGCCAGGGCGTATCGTCGTTTCATCTCCTCGGTCACCGCCTCCCAGAGGGCCTCGTCCTTTCCAGCGTAGGCGTTGTGCTTGGAGTCGTCGGCCAGCCGCATCCAGCTCCGTTCGGCGCCGAGCCCGTCGCAGATCCGTTCGAGCACGTCGACCTGCTTGACCTGGCGTCCGGACAGGATCTCGGAGACCTCGGACTGTGACTGGCGGGTCAGCCGGGCGATGTTGTGCTGGGAGATCCCGGCGGCCGTCAGCAGCTGGTACACCCGGCCGATGTCGCGCTGGGCGAGCGCCGTCCGCATCGCGGGCTGCTCCCACACCTCGGGCCGGATCGGTGGCGGTGCGGCGATGTTCACGGCGGGGGAGCTTACCCACCGGATCATCTGGTCAGCTCGGCCGGATTCATCGCGCCCGGCGCCGCGACGCCGACGTTGGTGCCCGTTCGGATCCCTGCTGAGTTCGACAGACTGCTGCACCTTCGAGGTCAGCTCCCCGACTTCCCCGACTTCCTCGGCGTCGCAGGACACCGTGACGTCGATGCTGGCTCGGTCGTCGATG
>JALYQB010000582.1 GCA_030856045.1 Actinomycetota bacterium | reverse complement strand
CCGTTCGCCGGGACGTAACCCGCGCGTGCGTCCAGGGGCACCCACTGCCCGCAGTCTCGGACTCATGAGAGCAGACCCCGCCGCGCCGGCGGGTCCGAGAGGAGAACGCCCGCGATGCGTCCCCACCACCGCGGCCTCGCCGCCGTCGCCGCCCTGCTCACCCTCACCGCGTGCGGCCAGAGCGCGACCGACCCGACCAGCGCCGCCGGGGACGGGGACGCGCTGGTCTTCGCCGCGGTGCCCAGCGAGGAGTCGTCGAGTCTGCAGCAGGGCTACGAGCCGATCATCGCGATGTTGGAGGCCGAGACCGGCCGGACCGTCGAGTTCCAGAACGCCACCGACTACGCGGCCGTGATCGAGGGCATGCGGGCCGGCAAGATCGATATCGCGCAGTTCGGGCCGTTCTCCTACGTGCTCGCGAAGAACCAGGGCGCGAAGATCACCCCGATCGGCGCCCAGGTCGACGGCCCCGACGAGGAGCCCGGCTACCAGTCCTACGGCATCGCCCCGGCCGGCTCCCCGATCACCGGCCTGGAGGCGTTCCGCGGCAAGCAGGTCTGCTTCGTCGACCCGAGCTCCACGTCCGGCTACCTCTACCCGACGGCCGGGCTCCTCGAGGCCGGGATCAACCCGGAGACCGACGTCACCCCGGTGTTCGCGGGTGGGCACGACGCCTCGGTCCTCGCGGTGGCCAGCGGCCAGTGCGACGCCGGCTTCGCCTACGACACGATGGTCGACTCGCAGCTCATCGAGAAGGGCTCCATCCAGCCGGGCCAGATCGCCACGGTCTGGAAGTCCGAGACGATCGCCGGCTCCCCCGTAGCGATCGCCGACGACCTGCCCGCCGACGTGAGACGGACGCTGACCACGGCATTCCAGGAGAGGGCGAACCAGGACTACCTGAAGGCCAACGGCTTCTGTTCGGGCGAGTGCACGCTCGGCGACGAGGACTCGTGGGGCTACCGGCCGGTGGACGACGCGCTCTACGACGGGGTGCGCGAGGTCTGCGACATCACCAAGAACACGTCCTGCACCGAGGCCTGAGGGGCGGCACGACGATGACCGTGGGCCAACTGCCCGATCCGGTGGTCCGGCTGGAGGCCGTCAGCAAGCGCTTCGCACCCGACGTGCTCGCGCTCGACGAGGTCTCCCTCACCGTGCACACCGGGGAGGTGGTGGTGCTGCTCGGGTTGTCCGGCTCCGGGAAGTCCACCCTGCTCCGCCATGTCGACGGGCTGCAGCGCGCCACCGCGGGCCGGGTGTCCGTGCTCGGCACCGACGTCGGCGCAGCGCACGGCGCGGAGCTGCGCGGGCTGCGCCGCCGGATCGGGTTCGTCTTCCAGCAGTTCCACCTCGTCGGCAGGCTCACCGTGCTGGAGAACGTGTGCACCGGGCTGCTCGGCACGCTGCGCGGCCCCCGGCTCGGGCTCGTCGCCTACCCGTCGCGGGTGCGGCGCGCGGCGCTGGAGCAGCTGGACCGCGTCGGCATGGCCGACCGGCCGTTCCAGCGGGCCGACACCCTCTCCGGCGGGCAGCAGCAGCGGGTCGCCGTGGCGCGGGCGCTGATGCAGCGGCCGGAGATCCTCCTCGCGGACGAGCCGGTGGCCTCGCTGGACCCGGAGTCCTCCGCGCAGGTCATGCAGCTCATCTCCGACATCGGCCGCGAGGACCGGCTCACCGTGCTGTGCAGCCTGCACCAGGTGGAGGTCGCCCTCGCGTGGGGCGACCGCCTGGTCGGGCTGCAGGCGGGGCGCGTGGTGCTCGACCGCTCCGTGGCGGCCACCTGCCGCGCCGACGTCATGGGTGTCTACGGGCAGCGCGCCGCCGAGCTGCTCGTCACCGCCGGCTGATCCGTGGCCCTGTCCACCCCTCGCCGCCGGACACTGGCCCCACCGACACCGAACGGGACCGCCGCCACGCTGGTGCTGCTCGCGCTGCTCGGCGCCGCGGTCTGGTCCGTCGGGTCCCTGCGGCTCAACGTCGCGACGCTCCTCGACAGCGCGTCCAACGCGACGGACTTCCTGTCCCGCACGCTGCCGCTGGACTTCCCGCCGGTGCCCGAGGTGCTCGCGCTGTGCGCCCAGACCCTCGCGATCGTGCTGTTGGCGACGCTGCTGGCGGTGGTGATCAGCGTGCCGGTCGCGGTGCTGGCCGCGGGGAACACGGCTCCCGGTCCCGCCGCGCGGTACGGGGCGCGGGGCTTGATCGTCGTGGCGCGGGCCGTGCCCGACGTGGTGCTGGCGATCGTGTTCTTCCGGCTGTTCGGGCTCGGTGCGCTCACCGGGGTGCTCGCGATGGGGCTGCACTCCGTCGGCATGGTCGGCAAGCTCTACGCCGACGCGGTGGAGCAGATCGACGAGGGGCCCCGCACCGCGGTCCGCGCCACCGGGGCAGGACGGGTCCAGGAGCTCGTGGCCGGGGTGCTGCCGCAGGTCACTCCCGCGCTCGTCGCCACCGCGCTGCACCGCTTCGACATCAACCTGCGCATCTCCGTCGTGCTCGGGTTCGTCGGGGTCGGTGGCGTCGGCTTCGAGATCGCCGCGGCGCTGCGCCGCCTCGACTACCAGCGCGCCATGGCCCTGGCCGCCGTCGTCCTGGGCCTCTGCATCGTCGTCGAGCTGATCTCCGGTGCGGTGCGCCGCTCGTTGCTCGGCGACCACGCCGAACGGCGAAGGCCGCGCCGGTCGGTGGCTGCGTCGGTGCCGACTCCACGGGCCGAGGCCGTCCCGCTGCCCCCGCCGCGTCCCGTCGCGCGTCCCATCCGCGTCAGCCCGCCGTGGACCCCGGGCCGCGTCCGGCGCGCGACGTACGTCCTGCTGGTCGTCGCGGCCGTGCTGGTGTCACCGTCGATCGCGGACCTGTCGCTGTTCCAGGTCGTCGCCGGCCTGCCGGACCTCGTCACCACCCTCGGGCTGTTCTGGCCGCCCGAGACCGGCGGGATCATGGGCGTGCTGCTCACCGAGCTGCTGGTGACCGTGCAGATCGCGCTGGCGGCGACCCTGCTCGGTGCGGTGCTCGCGCTGCCGATCGGCGCGCTGGCCGCGCGCAACGTCGCCCCGTCACCCGGCGTCGCAAAGGCGATGCGGGTACTGATCGTCGGGGTTCGCGGCGTGCCCGAGCTGATCCTCGCGATCGTCTTCGTGGTGATCACCGGACTGGGTCCGGTGGCCGGGGCGCTCGCCCTCGCGATCGGAGCGGTCGGGCTGCTCGGCAAGCTCGTGGCGGACTCGCTCGAGGAGACCGACTACGGCCTGCAGCAGGCGCTGCGGGCCACCGGAGCGTCGCACTGGCAGGTGTTCTGCGCCGCGACGCTGCCGCAGGCCGCCCCCGCGTTCGTCGCACACGTGCTCTACCAGCTGGACGTCAACGTCCGCGCGGCCACGCTGCTCGGCATCGTCGGTGCGGGCGGCATCGGCTTCTACCTGCAGAACGCCTCCCGCGTGCTGGAGTTCGGCGTCGTCACGACGATCATGCTGCTGGTGTTCGCCACCGTCCTGCTGGTAGAGCTGCTGGCGATGTGGGTCCGCCGGGTCGTCGCGTGAGTTCCTCAGACCGGACTGCCACATGGAGCCATGTGGCAGTCACGCAGCGCCGATACCAGCGACAACTCTCCCGGTTGTTCATCTGCGTTCCCCTGCTCGTTACCCGCGCCGCAGTTGTGCGGACAAGCCCGGGCGGCAGGGTGGACTCCGTGCAACAGACCCGGTACCAGGAGATCGCCGACGAGCTCGCCACCGAGCTCGCCGGCCTCGCGCCGGGCACCCGGGTGGCGGGTGAGCACAGCATCTCGCGCCGCTTCGGGGTGGGCCGGGCCGCCGCGCGGTCGGCGGTGCAGGAGCTGGAACGCCGGCTGCTGGTGCGCCGCGTGCAGGGCTCCGGCACCTTCGTCAACCGCCGCATCGACTACGTCATCTCGCAGTCCCGCCGGCCGTCCTGGCACGGCACGGTCGCCGCGGCAGGCGCGCGCCCGCGGACGGTCGTGCGTGACATCACCTGCACCCCACTGCCCACCGACGTGGCCGCCCGCCTCGCGCGGCCCCCGGGAACCCCGGCCTACCGGCTCATGCGCCAGTCCTACATCGACGACCTGCTCGCGTCCTGCTCGCACGAGTGGCTGCCCCGTGACGTCGTCGAGGAGCTCGAGCTCGCGATGCACGCCGTGGAGTCACTCGACGAGGTGCTGCGCCAGCTGGGCCGGGTGTCGCCGGTGCGGGCGTGGTGCCGGGTGAGCCTCGACGTCCCGCCGCCTGAGGTCCTGCTGCGGCTGCGGATGGAGGCCAGCCAGCCCGTCTGGCTCGTGGAGAGTCTGAGCCGCGACGCCGTCACCGCCGCGCCCCTGATGTGCAGCAGCGCGTGGATGCGCGCCGACGCCGTGCGGGTCGTGGTGGAGATGGGACCACCGGAGACGAACGAGGAGGGGTTGTGACCTCACCACCGGAGGACCGCGCCGCGCTGCTCGCGCTGGCGGACCCGGTCGAGCTGATCGGGCTGGCCGACGCATGCCTCGCCGACGGGGGCCGTCCGCGGGTGCTCGTGGCGCCCGAGGTCGGCTGCGTCGCGACCCAGGTCCGCGAGCCGATCGCCGGTGAGCGGTTCCTGCTCGGTGACGTGCTGGCCTGCCGCGCCGAGGTCGAGCTGGACGGCGCGCGGGGCTGGGCGATGCACCTCGGCGACAACCGCGCTGCCGTGCTCGCCGCCGCGATCTGCGACGCCGAGGTGCAGGCCGCCCGGCCCCGCGCCGCGGACGTGGCCGCCCTGTGCCGCCGGGTCGCCGACCGCGTCGCCGCCGAGGAGGTCGCCGAGTGGGCCGAGCTCGCCCCCACCGTCGTCGAGTTCGAGGAGCTCAGGTGAACGCCGCGGTCACGACCGTCGTGCTGGACCCCGACGAGGCACAGCGGACCTTCCGCGCCGTGCTCGACGCGCTGGCTCGTCCCGGGGTGGCCCGGCCACTGCCCGCAGGACCGCTCGATCGGGTGCCGGCGGCGCTGCTACCCGTCCTCGCCCTCGCGGACCTCGGCTCGCCGGTATGCGTGCTCGGCGACGACGGCGCGTGGCGGGACACCGTGGCGACCGCGACCTCGGCACCCGCGGTGCCACTGGCCAAGGCCCGGCTCGTCGCCGCGCTGCGCCCGGTGACGCCCGACGAGCTACGGACGGTGCCACGGGGTACCGCCGCCGCGCCCGAGGACGGCGCACTGGTCACCCTCCCGGTGTCCAGTGTGGACCGCGACGGCGTGCCGTTGCGGCTGACCGGACCCGGTGTCGACGGCTGCTCGGTGATCTCTCCCGGCGGGTTGCCGCCCGGCTGGCTCGCCGCGCGCGCCGCCGGGGAGTTCCCCGCGGGCATCGACCTGCTGCTCGTCGGCCCCGACGGTCGGGTCGTCGGCCTCCCGCGCAGCACCCGGATCGAGGAGGACTGATGGGGTACTCGGGAGCGCGCGGCGGCCTGCAGGCGATCCTCGCCGCGGAGGGCCTGGTCCGCCGGGCGCGGGACCACGCTCCCGCGCCGTGGGCGCCGACGTCGCAGATCACGGGCCGGTTCCGGCTCGCCGTGGACCGGGTGATGGGCGAGGCCGGGCTGTACCACGAGGACACCGCAGCCGACGCGTTCCGGCAGGCCGAGGGCGACACCCTGGAAGCGGCGCACCTCGTGCGGGCGCACCGCTCGACACTGCCGCGCCTCGCTGTGAGCGAGCCCGTCGATCCCGACGAGATGGTGGTGCTGCGGCGGATCGTCCCCGCGCACCGCACCCCGGACGGGCCGCAGCTGCTGGGCCGCACGACGGACTACACCGGGCGGCTGCTCGAACGCCCAGCGGGCCCCCCGCCGCTGCGCAACGGTTCCGTCCCAGACGCCCCGCCGCGCACCCGGGAGCAGCGCCATCCCGAGCGGTTCTCCGCGCTGCTGCGCGAGCTGGACCTGCTCGCCGAGCATCGTTGTCGACAGGATCCCGAGCCGTTCGACGTCACCCGCCGCCCCGCCAGGCCGCCTGCGCCCCGCTCGGCGGTGCTGGCGAGCATGGCCCGCGCGGAGACGGGCGCACTGGTGAGCCTCTGGTACCGCTCGGTGCTCGGCCCCGACGGCGACATCCACGAGGTCACTCTCGGCGAGGTGCGGCACGGTCGCCTGCCGGTGCGCGTGCGCCACCCGCACACCGGCGCACCCGTCACCATCGGCACCGTCCGAGCCACCGAGACCGAGGCCATCGAGGACCTCGACGGCGCCGACGAGGACCGCACCCGGTTCGA
>JALYQB010000565.1 GCA_030856045.1 Actinomycetota bacterium | reverse complement strand
CGTCTGGGCGCGGCGGGCGGAGCGGCGCAGCGCCGAGCCCCTCGCGGCGTCCTGGGACCCCGAGCCGCCCCCCCCGGCCGTGTCGGCCTCCGGGTGGCTCCAGCGGACCGTCTCGACCTACGGCTGGCGGGTGTACGCCTTGCCGATGCTGCTGGTCCTCACCGCGCTGGCCGTGCTCGACGCCGCGCACACCCCCGCCTCGGACGGTGACGCGCAGTCGCCGGCAGCCGCGGCACGACAACCGCTGATCGACAACCCCGGCGGCGGTCCCGGGTTCGCCGCGGCGAAGGCATCCGCCGAACTGCCGAGCGGCGGCCCGTTCACGGAGCAGGGCGCGGGCACCTGGACCGTCGTGCCCGGCGCTGGCCCACAGTTCGGCACCGGACGGCTGTTCACTTACACGGTCGAGGTCGAGGACGGCGTGACGTTGCCCGGCGGTCCGCAGGGCTTCGCGGCCACCGTCGATGCCACCCTGCGGAACCCGAAGAGCTGGGTCGGGAGCAGAGCCTACGCGTTCCAGCGGATCGACGACTCCCGCGCCGCCGACATCCGGATCACGCTCACCTCGCAGCTCACCCAACGTGCCATCTGCGGTTTCGCCATCCCGTTCGAGGCGTCCTGCTGGGACGCTGACCTGCAGCAGGTCGTGCTCAACACGGCGCGATGGGCGCGGGGCGCGGTGGCCTTCCAGGGCAACGTCGTGGAGTACCAGCAGTATGTGGTGAACCACGAGGTGGGCCACGGTCTCGGCTTCCCGCACGTCCCGTGCGAGGCCACCGGCCGGCTGGCGCCGATCATGATGCAGCAGACCTGGGGCGTGTCGAACGGCTATCTCGCCGCACTCGGCAGCGACGGGGTGCCCGCGGACGGCCAGGTCTGCGAACCCAACGCCTGGCCGTTCCCGACGCCTCCCTGAGGTCGGGAAGAGCCACCCCGCCCCGTGCGTTGAGCCCGACGAGAAACCCCGAGCCTCGAGGAGCACACCGATGAGCCTGCCGCCGCTGGTGGAGCCCGCCGCGGAACTGACCAAGGAGGAGGTGGAGCGCTACAGCCGTCACCTCATCATCCCCGATGTCGGGGTGATCGGTCAGAAGCGGCTGAAGAACGCGAAGGTACTGGTGATCGGCGCCGGCGGGCTCGGCAGCCCCGCGTTGATGTACCTCGCCGCCGCGGGGGTCGGCACGCTGGGCATCGTCGAGTTCGACGAGGTCGACGCGTCGAACCTGCAGCGTCAGATCATCCACGGGACGTCGGACGTGGGCCGCCCCAAGGGGGAGTCCGCGCGCGACTCCATCAAGGAGATCAACCCGCTGGTCGAGGTGCGGCTGCACAACCTCCGGCTGGACTCGTCCAACGCGCTGGACGTCTTCGGTGACTACGACCTGATCCTGGACGGCACGGACAACTTCGCCACGCGGTACCTGGTGAACGACACGGCCGTGCTGCTCGGCAAGCCGTACGTCTGGGGCTCGATCTTCCGGTTCGAGGGCCAGGCGTCGGTGTTCTGGGAGGACGCGCCGAACGGCGAGGGCCTCAACTACCGCGACCTGTACCCCGAGCCGCCGCCCGCGGGCATGGTCCCCTCCTGCGCCGAGGGTGGCGTGCTGGGCGTGCTCTGCGCGTCCATCGGGTCGATCATGGTCAACGAGGCGATCAAGTTGATCGTCGGCATCGGCGATCCGCTGCTGGGCAGGCTGATGGTCTACGACGCGCTGGAGATGAGCTACCGCACGATCAAGGTCCGCAAGGACCCGGAGACGAAGCCGATCACCGAGCTCATCGACTACGAGGTGTTCTGCGGTGCGGTCACCGACGACGCGCAGCAGGCCGCCGCCGGCTCGACGATCACGGCGGTCGAGCTCAAGGGGATGATCGACTCCGGCAAGGATTTCGCGCTGATCGACGTCCGGGAACCGGGCGAGTACGAGATCGTGCGGATCCCGGGCGCCACGCTCATCCCGAAGGACCGCATCCTGTCCGGGGAGGCCCTCGCCGAGCTCCCGCAGGACAAGCCGCTGGTGCTTCACTGCAAGTCCGGCGCCCGCTCCGCCGAGGCGCTCGCCGCGCTGCACAAGGCGGGCTTCCGCGACGCCGTACACGTCGGCGGCGGCGTGCTCGCCTGGGCCAAGCAGGTCGACCCCTCCCTGCCGACCTACTGAGCTGCCTTGGACTGCCACATGGCTCCCGGTGGCAGCGTGGCAGTGTCGCAGCGTGGCAGTGTCGCAGCCCGGCCCGACCATCTGCGGCGGTAGCGTGGCACCCCGTGTCACCACCCGAGCCACCCGAGCACGTGCGTGCCGCGTTCGGTGTCCCGGCTGACCCGCTGACAGTCATGGCCCACGGTTCCGCGTGGCGCTGCGGCCAGGTCGTGCTCAATCCGGTCGCGAGCACCGCGGAGGCGGTATGGGTGGCGCACACGATCGAGGGTCTGCACGTCGACGGCGTGCGGTTGCCCCGTCCGCTGCGCTCGACCGACGGCAGGTGGGTCGTCGCAGGCTGGGGCGCGACCCGCTACGTCTCCGGCCGCGTCGAGCCCCGCTACGACGAGGTGGTCGCCGTCGCCGAGCGGCTGCACACCGCGACCGCTGACCTCGCCCGGCCGGACTTCCTCGCCAACCGTGTCGACTCCGACGTCGCCGGGTCTGATCTATACGTCGCCGGGTCTGATCTCTACGTCGCCGGGTCTGATCTCTACGCAGCCGCCGACGCCGCCGCGTGGGGCGATGCGGAGCCCGATCTGGACCCCGACCGCGGCGGCGCGATGTTCACCGGGCTCGCCGCCGCGCGCCGGCCCGTCGGGCTGCGCGACCAGGTCGTGCACGGCGACCTGTTCGGCAACGTGCTGTTCGCCGGGGCCGCGCCGCCCGCGGTGATCGGCTTCATCCCGTACTGGCGCCCGCGGGAGTGGGCCGCCGCGGTCGTGGTCGTCGACGCCGTCGCGTGGGGCGGCGCGGACGACGGCCTCGTGCAGCGCTGGTCGTCGCTGGACGAATGGCCCCAGGTGCTGTTGCGGGCGTTGCTGTTCCGCGCCGCCGTGCACGCGACGCACCCGCGGTCCACCGCGCAGTCCCTTGCGGGCCTGCAGCGCGCCGCGGCCCTCGTCCGCGGCGTCCTGTAGCCGACCTCACTGCCGCCCCCGGGGTGGTGTGCAGTGGTGTTCTCGCGGGCGCAACCGAGGGCAACACGGCGATGACACCCGCTCTCTAGCGTTGGTCCCCTGACCCGCATGAGGCCAGGGAGGCGCCATGAGCAGTACCACCCGCTGGATCGATCACTGGGACCCCGAGGACACCGCGTTCTGGGAGACCACGGGAAAGCGCGTCGCCCGGCGCAACCTGATCTTCTCGATCCTCACCGAGCACATCGGCTTCTCGATCTGGAGCCTCTGGTCGGTGATGGTCCTGTTCATGACCCCCGAGCAGGGGTTCACGCTCGACGCAGGCGAGAAGTTCCTGCTGGTGTCGTGCGCGACGCTCGTCGGCGCGCTGGTCCGGCTGCCCTACACCTTCGCGGTGCCACGGTTCGGCGGCCGCAACTGGACGGTGTTCAGCGCGGCCGTGCTGCTCATCCCCACCGTGCTCACCGCCGTGTTCATGCAGCGGCCGGACACGTCCTTCGCCACCTTCCTGGTGCTCGCGGCGATCACCGGGCTGGGCGGCGGGAACTTCGCCTCGTCCATGGCGAACATCAGCTTCTTCTACCCGGAGCGGCAGCAGGGCACCGCGCTCGGGCTCAACGCCGCGGGCGGCAACCTCGGGGTCCCCGCGGTGCAGCTGGTCGGCCTGTTCGTCATCGCGTTCGTCGGGCAGACGAGCCCCGCCGTGGTGGCGATGGTCTACCTGCCGCTGCTGATCGTCGCCGTCACCTGCGCCGCGCTGTTCATGGACAACCTGACCAGCGCGCGCTCGGACGTCGCGGCACAGCTGGCCGTGGTCCGGGACCGCCACACGTGGGTGATGTCGTTCCTCTACATCGGCACGTTCGGCTCGTTCATCGGCTACAGCTTCGCGTTCGGGCTCGTGCTGCAGACGCAGTTCGGCTTCACCCCGCTCGCCGCCGCGTCGCTGACGTTCCTCGGCCCGTTGCTGGGCTCGCTGTCCCGCCCGCTGGGGGGATGGCTCGCCGACCGGCGGGGTGGCGCGCTGGTGACCTTCCGGACCTTCGTCGGCATGGCGCTGGCCACCCTCGGCATCCTGGCCGCCGCCCCTTCGGAGTCGCTGCCGGTGTTCCTGGCGGGATTCATCGCGCTGTTCGTGCTGAGCGGGATCGGCAACGGCTCCACCTACAAGATGATTCCCACGATCTTCGCGGCGCAGGCCCGCACCGCGGTGGACGCGGGCGCCGACCCTGCGGAGGCACAGCGAACCTCGCGACGGCTCGCCGCGGCCCTCATCGGGATCGCCGGCGCGGTGGGGGCGCTCGGCGGGGTCTTCATCAACGTCGCCTTCCGGTTCTCCTTCGCGAGCTACGGCACCGGCACCGCCGCCTTCGTCGGCTTCCTGGCCTTCTACGCGCTGTGCGTCGCGGTGACCTGGCGGGTGTACCTGCGCCGCCCGGTGGCCGCCACCGAGGTCGCGCGGCCGGTGCTGCAGGGGATGTGAACCCATCCCGCACACGCGTCACCTCAGCGACATGTGCACGACACAGGAGACGACGAACATGGTGACCATGGCAGCCCCGACGACCACGGCGGTCGACACCCACTGCCCGTACTGCGCCCTGCAGTGCGGCACGACGCTGACCCCAGGGGGGCAGCACGGGGTGAGCGTGGCGCCACGGGATTTCCCGACCAACCGCGGCGGGCTGTGCCGTAAGGGATGGACCGCACCGGCCGTGCTGACCGCACCGGACCGGCTCACGACCCCGCTCGTGGGGGGCAGACCGGTCGGCTGGGACACCGCGCTCGACGTGGTGGCCGACGGGATCCGCGCCGCCCAGCAGGCCGGGGGCGCGGACGCGGTCGCCGTGTTCGGGGGCGGCGGCCTCACCAACGAGAAGGCATACCTGCTGGGTAAGTTCGCGCGGGTGGCGTTACGGACGTCGCAGATCGACTACAACGGGCGGTTCTGCATGTCGTCGGCCGCGGCGGCGGGACAGCGCGCGTTCGGGCTGGACCGGGGGATGCCGTTCCCGGTGACCGACCTCGGCGGCGCCGAGGTGGTGCTGCTCGCGGGGGCCAACACCGCGGACACGATGCCGCCACTGCTGGGTCACCTCGAGAACGCGTCACTGGTGGTGATCGACCCGCGGCGCTCGGCCACCGCCGCGCGGGCGGCGGTGCACCTGGCGCCGCGGCCCGGCACCGACCTGGCCGTCGCGCTCGGGCTGCTGCACGTGGTGGTCACCGAGGGGTGGGTCGACGACGCGTACGTGGCGGCGCGCACCACCGGGTTCGCCGCCGTGCGCCGCGCGGTGGCACCGTGGTGGCCCGAGCGGGTCGAGCGGGTCAGCGG
>JALYQB010000514.1 GCA_030856045.1 Actinomycetota bacterium | reverse complement strand
AGGCGCTACCCACGGTCACCGGCAGCGCAGTGGGCGCAACGCCGAGCCGCGCTGACATGGTCCACCCCGCCCGGCAGCCATGCCGTGCAGCACCCTCTCTGCCCGCACACTGCGCCGTAGGTAAGTCCGTCCGCCAGTGGCGCTCGTCAGCGGGGGTCGCTCCGGTAGGCGACTGACCGGTGGCGAATCGCCCGGACACGCACCAACGCTGCGTCGTGGTGGATGGTGTACAGCAGCCGGAAGGACCCGATCCGCAACGACCGCACGCCACGCAGCCGACCCCGCAGGGCATTGCCGGCTTCCGGGTCGGACTCCAGCACGGTCAGCGCATCGAGCGCCGCCTCGTCCAGCGGCAGCGGAAGAGCCCGAAGCGCGTCGGCGGCCGGCTTGGTGAGGACGACCTCAGCCAACGGCGTGCTTCCTCGCGATCTCGGTGCGCAGCTCGTCCAGGGTCACGTCATCGGCGGGATCGGCATCAAGACCATCGGTCAACGCGGCCATCACGTCGAGGTCGGAGAGCACGTCGGCGGTCTCCTCCAGCGCCGTGTACTCGTCGTGAGGGACGATGACAGCGGCCGGTCGCCCGTGTCTGGTGATCACAATGTGCTCGCGGCGGTCGCTTACCTCGTCGAGCAACGGTCCGAGATCGCGTCGCAGATCCTTCACTGGCACGGTCTTGGTCATCGCTCCAGCCTAACAAATGTACGTTACCGTGTACATATCCGTCACGATCACGGGCTCACGCGCGTGGACCTGTGTCACCCGAAGCCTCAGCGCGCCTGACCCCTCACGAGAACCCTGGCGAGCCGTGAGGGCCCCTTGCTCACCTCGTCACGGTCGAAGCGCCGGGTCGACATCGGCGGCGGCGTCCAGATCGACGCGACCTTCGCCAGCTCCGTGGCGGCCGCGCTGTGGTGCCCGAGCTCGCGGTCGGCCACCCTGTACTCGCCGCGGCGGATCAAGAAGACCCCCATGTGGCAGTCCGCCCAGCCGAAAGTTTCCTGGCTCACGCGGTGAAGGCGCTCCAGCGCGATCCCGGATGGCACCTCGAGGCGACGCCAGATCGGCGGTGTCGCACCACTCACCCGACCGGGCAGGGGACGGGTCATCGGTCAGAGCCGGTGGACATGCTCGGCGTTGACCTTGCCTCTGGTGTCGAACAGCAGTTGCGCAGTGTGGCCTGTCGACGCCGTCAAGCAGCACCACTTCGGGATGTTCAGCACCGCGATGCTCGCCCAGCGACACCGAGGTAGCCAGCCAGCCCGCGCGTCCATCCCTCCGTCGCACGGTATGCAGCCCGCACCCGCGCGACCCAATCCGATGACGAACGTCTGCAGCATGGCCCCATCACTGTCGGTCACGGCGGACTCTACACTCACGGAAGCGCGCACAATCCATTCATGAGCGCATGCGAATAAGCCCATCATTCGATTGCAGTGAAACCGCCGAAGCCGATCGGATAATCTACGGAATGCCTTGAGATCCTGTCGTACCCCGACCGCAGCGTCAAGCCGTCCCGGCCGAGTTGGCCAGAACGGGTGAATGTGTCGATCCGGTCTCGGTTATACGATGCGGTGCGGTACCTTATGTGGCTATGGGCAGCGTCAGACCGGCGATTAGCTCCATTCCTTTCTTTTCGCAGGTCGCGACGTTCGAAGAACTCTGGCCGTTAATCCCGCAACACACCCACGACGTCATCAATCATGGCAAGTATTCACCAGGCCGTATGGTGGCGGAGCTCGAGCGGGCGGGCAGCCTGCAACGTGGGGACGAGGTGATCGTCCTCGCCGGCAGGCACCCGGTATTCGCCGACATCAGCCCACAGCCCTTGGTGGTGTGTCACACCTCGGGCACCGGCGTCCCCGAAGTCGTCGTGCACTCCGCCCGGACCCTGATCCACCGACTGGCCGGGTTCGAGGCGGACCGGTGGCCGGTGCCGGCCAGCCGCCGCAACGACACCGTGGCCAGCGCGACCTCCTTCGTGCACGGCCGGGCGGTACATCCGCCTGCCGCGCGCGCGTTCCTGGCTGCCTCCCGGCGCCGCCGCCCGCTGGACTGCATCATCCTCGGCGTACCCGGCCGGGCGCCGCTCGCCGCCCCGGTGGTGCTCACCTGGGACGAGCTCCCGCGAACCGGTACCGGCAAGGTGCGGCAGCTGGCGCTGCGGGAGCGGCTGGTGGGCGACGCGGGGACGTTCGGCGCCGGCCGGTGGAGCTGACCTGTGGCCAGGACGGCTCGCGGCGGGTTGCGCGCCGCTCGGGATGTGCCACCGGTACTCGAGGGGCTGGTCCTGACCCGCTGCGGCGGCTCGGTCGCCGTTGACGTCGCAGCCCGGCATCTCGGGGCACTGGGCTGCCGGTCGGTCGCGAACCAGAACAGCACCGGCCCGGCCTCGAGCGCCGGCTCCCTCCAGCTGTACCCGGTCGAGCTGCACCAGGCCGACGGCGCGGAGTTGTCCGAGGCGGAGCCCACGGTGCGGTGTGAGATCGACTGGGCCGGACCGGTGGATCTGGCGCTGCAGGACGAGGCAGGTGTGCAAGCGGCGTGCGGGATCATGCACGTGCACGGCCGGCGGCGGGGCGCCCCTGCCGCGTTGTGCATCGACTACGCGTCGGCCACCGCGGGCGTGCTCGCCGTGCAGGGTGTGTTGGCGGCGTTGCTCGCTCAGCAGCGGGGTATGGGCTGTCACCACGTCACGACGTCGGTGACCCAGGCGGCGCTGCTGGCGGTGTCGCAGTACCTGGCCGCGGCGACCGCGGCAGACGAATGGTCCGAGCCCCACCTTCCCGGCGGTCCGCCGTTCACCTCGGCCGACGGCGTGCGGTTCGAGATCGAGACATTGCACGCTGCCGGCTGGCAGCGGTTCTGGGCGCTGCTGGACGCCGACCCGATCGCGGTCGCCCACGGCTGGCCGCCGTTCCAGCACCGCTACACCACCGCGACCTGCCCGCTGGGCCCCGAGCTGCACCGGATCACCGCCGCCCGCAGCTTTGCCTCGGCAGCTGCGGCGGCCACCGAAGCGGGCATCAGCATCCTTCGGGTGCGCTCCGCGGTCGCGCCCCCATCCCCGATCGCCCCGTGGCGGATCACCGAGCTACCTGCTCACGCCTCAGCGGCGCTCCCCCCGGGTCCGGCCGGCACCGGCGCACTGCCGCTCGCAGGGCTCGTCGTCGTCGAGTCGTGCCGGCGGATCCAGGGCCCACTCGCGGGGCACCTCCTCGGACTGCTCGGGGCCCGGGTCGTCCGCGTCGAACCGCCCGGCGGTGATCCGCTGCGCGGAGCGCCCCCGATGGTCGGTGGCTGCTCGGCGCGTTTCCTGGCACTCAACAGCGGTAAGCAGGTGGTCGAGCTCGACCTCACCACCGCGGCCGGGCGGCGGTCGATGTGCGAGCTGGTCACCGGAGCGGACGTCTTCCTGCACAACTGGGCACCGGGCAAGGCGGACCAGTGGGATCTGAACGCCGAGCGGCTCAGCGCGGTGCGCCCCGGGCTGGTCTACGCCGGGGCCTCCGGCTGGGGTGACACGCTCGGCCCCGCTCCCCCCTTGGGCACCGACTTCATGGTGCAGGCACACAGCGGGCTGGCCGCGCTGGTCGGCCCGGAGGGTGAGCCATCGGCGCCGTCACTGATGACGCTCACCGACGTGCTCGGTGGCGCGGTCTGCGCGCAGGGCGTGCTGGCCGGCCTGCTCGCCCGCGCCCACACCGGCCGTGGCCAGCACGTGGAGTCCTCGTTGCTCTCCGCCGCGACGGTACTGCTGCAGCAGCCCTCCCGGCGCCGCGATGCCGGACCGGTCGACGCGCCGGTGTGCACCGATTTCGCTGCGCTGGCCGCCGACCCCCGCTTCGCCGCAGCCGTCCAGCACGACGGTGCCACGTTCCCCCGGGCACCGTGGGAGTTCGCCGGATGAGCACCACCAGCCACGCTGCCCCCACCCGCTCGTCCACGGGTCGGCACCCGCCCGACGCACCAGAAGGCGGCGAGCGCCTCGGGGTCGCGGCAGTCGACGGCCACCGCGGCCAGCGTGCTGGTCACGCCGTGCCGCGGCCGGTCTCGCGCTGCAGCTCGTCGATGAGTTCCGACGCGCTCGCCTTGGTGAGCCCCTCGGGCACCTCGCGACCGGCCTGATTGGCCAGGGTCTGCAGGTAGGACGTCTGCGGGCCGGTGATCGGCTCGTCGCCGGTGGTCCAATCCTCGGGGTTCTTCTCGGGGGTCCCGACCGGGCCGCTGTCGTGCGCCGTCATCGTGTGCCACTCCTTCGATTGTGCGAACAGACGTTCGAGTACGGTAGTGGACGGCGCCGCCCAGCTCACCCCGGCGTCAGCTGATCGTGACAGTCACGGCCCGAGCCGGAACGGTGGGTAGACGTCGGTGACCAGCAGGAAGGCGTACCCGCTGACCCGGTTGCTCCACCGCAGGACTCCGACGACGAAACCGAACAGCGAGCGCGGGTACCCGCCGGTGAACAGGATCGCGAACCAGGAGATGACGACGACGACGAGGGCCGCGAGGCTCAGGAAGAACAGCACGATGTAATGCGGGATCGCCAGCAGCCACTTCACCAGCGGCAACCACCGGTTCAGCTCACGGTGCGCCTCCGGGTAGCGGATGTCGAGGTGCACCGCCTGCCGTTCGTCGGTGGACGGGTACTCGTCGCGTAGCAGCACGAAGTAGACGTTGATCCGGTTGCTGAACCTCAGAAGTTCGAGGTTCCAGTCGAACCACCAGCGCGGGTACTTGCGCCGAAAGAGGATCAGCAGTAGGGGCGGGAGGAACAGCAGGCCGTTCACGAAGGCCGCCACGATCGCGATGGGAACCATCATGAACAGCCGAAAGAACGTCGTGAGCCGGTCGAGCCCCTGCTCGGGGTAATCGACATCGAACTGCACCGGGTATTCCGTCGGACCCGCCGCACCAGAATCGATCGTTGACATCGCCATCCCCTCCGCCGCCGTACCGGAATGCTCCAGAAGACACGCAGCTACTACATGCGCCGCGGCTGGGGCCACAGCCGCGGCCACGGTGTGCGCTGCCCCCACACAACCAGACCTCGGTGTCGAAGCCGGGGTCACCTCGCGCACCACGGTGACATGCTCCCGCTGCCGACCGGGGTCGGAACCGACGGAGCGGACGGTGTCCAGGGTGGACGGGAGCGGCTCGACGTAACCGTAGCCGCGGTACCCGCTGTAGGCCAGTGGCAGACCCCGCTGCAGTCCGAAGTGGTCGATGGCGGCGGCCAGCCGCGGCCACACCGTTGCCGTGCCCGCGGATCGTCGGTGTCAGCGGTACCGTGGCCCCGATATCGGTGAGCCAGCGGTCGACCTGCGACTTCGCGGACCGGAGGGATCGTCCGAATGGCCGACGACGAGCGGCGGGCATTGCGCCGCGCCGCGGACCTCCTCGAAGAGATCGCGAGCCGCACGACGGGTGGACACTGGCAACTGGGCGGGCTGCTGGCCAGCAGGCCGGAGGTCATCGCCCACTACCCCGACGGCAGCACCGAGCATGTCGCCGACGCCCGCTCCGGCACGGCCCGCTGGATCGCGGCGCTGTCCCCCGCGCTCGCGCCGGCGCTGGTCACCTGGTTGCG
>JALYQB010000510.1 GCA_030856045.1 Actinomycetota bacterium | reverse complement strand
GGCGGCGCCGCCGGACCAGCCGACCGCGACCCGTCTGCAGGACGAGATCCGGCGCGCCGACGAGCTCCAGCGGCGGCTCGCGACGCTGGAGGCCACACGCGCGGGCTCCGCCGCACGCCTCGCCGACGCGCTCGACGCGCTCGCCGCGGACCTCGCGATGCCCGGTGTGCTCGTGGAGCAGCGCCCGGACGCCGTGCGCGTCGTGTTCGAGGAGGGCCTCTTCACCCGGAGCGACGACATCGCCCCGGCCGGGGAGGCGCTCCTCGTCGAGCTCGGCAGCCGGCTGGCCGGGATGGATGTGTCGACCACCGTCGTCGGCCACGTCGTCGCTGTGCCCGGCGGGCGCACGAGCGGCGGATCCGTCGTCTCCCTCGCGCGCGCGCTCGTGGCCGCCAGGGAGCTCGCCGACGCCGGTGGAGTTCCGCTGACGTCCTTCACACTCGTCAGCGCGGACCAGGCCCAAGGGCCATACCCCGACCCGGCCAGAAACCGCACGGTGACCTTGCTCGTGGCCCCGACCGAGCTACCGCCGACGCGGTAACGGCCGACGTTGCCGACCGGGTCGTCGACCCGGCCGGCCGCGACGCGGGCACCTCGATTGTGCATGTCCGAACTCGGTGACGGAGAATCTCGATGATGAGCCACCAGGTGATGTTGCGGGACGAGCGGCGGGGCGCCGACTGGCGATCCCTGTGGGCCTACGTCGATGAGCAGGGTCGTCTGCACATCGACGGCAGGATCTCGGGCCGGGAACGGAAATGGTCAGCACTGATGGCGAGTACGAGTGGTTCGAGACGATCGCCGCCGCCGACGTGGCCCGGGTCGGCGAGCTCCTCGGGGGTCGCATCGGCGAGGACATCCTCGAGCTGTTACAGCGCGACTGGACCGGCGAGCGATCCTATGAACTGGAAGCGCGCCTGCGTGACGGCGACATACCCATCGAGATTCACACCTGGAGCGGCTGACGGTCGGAGATGACCCAGCGACGGTGAGGTCGGCGGGCCTCGGTGGTCGTGCGGGCGCGGGTGGCGCCGCGCTCGCGGGTGGAGTGTTCCCGCCTTGCGCGTGGCTCGCCGACCTCGACGGGGAGCAGCGGGCGCTCGCCACGTGGCCGTGGCCGTCCGACGACGAGCGCCACCGCTGGCACTACACCCCCACCGACCACGGGGGGCTGCCGCTCGGGCTGATGCGTCCACGCCAGCAGAGCAAGGCGCTGCAGCTCGTTGCGACCGGGCTCTCCCCGGCGGGCTACGGCACCGTCTGCACGATCATGGCGCTGGAGAACGTGCTCGACGCCGTCGAGGGCCGGCCGCCGGGCCGGGACGGCGAGCGCCGCCGGGACCCCGGCCGGTACTACCTGCGGGTGTTCGGGGAGCCGGGCGGTGCCGCGTCCTGGTCGTGGCGCTGCGGCGGCCATCACGTGTCAGTGCACCATCTGGTCGTCGACGGCGCGGTCGTGGCCAGCACGCCGTGCTTCTCGGCGCGAACCCCGCGTCGTCACCGCTGCTGGGGCCACATCCGCTGCGCCCCCTCGCCGCGGTGGAGGACCTCGCCCGGGAGCTCGCGCGCTCGCTCGACGAGGAGCAGGCCGCGCGTGCCCTGCTACCGAGGTGGCGCCTGCCGACATCGTGAGCGGCAACCGCCCTCGGGTCGAGCTCCCGATCGGGACGGGCGCCGCGGCGCTCACCGCGGCGCCGAAGGGACTGCCCGCCCGGGAGCTGGCGCCCGCGCAGCAGGACCTGCTCCGCGCCCTGCTCGGGACCTACCTCGGCCGCATCCCCGACGAGCTCGCCGAACGCGAGGCGGCGAAGGTCGCGGGGGAGCGGCTCGACGCAGTTCACTTCGCGTGGGCGGGCGCCATCGCGCCGGGGCAGCCGCACTACTACCGGCTGCAGGCGCCGAGGCTGCTCGTCGAGTACGACAACACGCAGAACGGCGCCAACCACGTGCACTCGGTATGGCGTGACCCGGAGGGAGACTTCGGGTTCGACGTCCTCGCCCACCACCGAGCCATCCACCACCGTGCCACCCACCACTGACGCCCGCCCCGCGGCCAAGTCCTGCCCCGAATGCCGCGTACGCCTCATCCCATGAGGCCAACGCGGCATTGGGGGCGCACCTGTGTCACCAATGCCGCGTTTGCAGCACCCCGGGTTGTCCCCAACCGAGGGGTTGTCCACAGCTTGCGTGCGAGGCCCTCGACGCGTGGCACAGCACCGCTCAGCGTTGACCGATGACCAGGAGTTCGTGGAGCAGGCAGTGGGCACTGGTCCACGAGCATGCGCTCGATTCAGTGATCACCGTCGCCACACTCGAGCGGCTCGGAGTGGACCGGACGACCGCCTATCGACGGTGCCGCCACCCAGGCCCCTGGCGATGGCTGCTGCCCGGGGTGTTGCTCCTGACGGCGGGCCCGGCGACCGATCGCCAGCGCAACCGCGCGGCATTGTTGTTCGGCGGGCCCACAGCGATGATCACCGGACACACCGCCACGAGGTTGCACGGGTTCCGGAACGCCCCGCCGAGCACGACCGTGCCGTTACTGGTGCCGGACAACCGGCAGCGCCGCAGCGCCGGCTTCGCGGTCGTCGAACGCACCACCCGGTTGCCGGACGCCGTGATCATCGCTGGCCTCCCGTGCGCACCGATTCCACGGGCAGCGCTCGACGCGGTCCGTCGCCTCCGTGATCCGAGGCAGGTGCAGGCGCTGCTGGCCGAAGCCGTCCAGCGAGGCGGATGCACCCCCCGCGAGCTGCGCCGGGAGCTCGATGCGGGAAGCCAGCGCGGCTCAGCACTGCCCCGCGCAGCGCTCGGTGCGGTCGCTGCGGGCGCCCGATCCGTCGCCGAGGCCGATGCTCTCCAGCTCTGGCGACGGGCGGGCCTGCCGGAGGCGTACTGGAACGTCCAACTCGTGACTGCTGCCGGGCAGCCGATCGCGACGCCGGACGCGTGGCTTCCCAGTGTCGGACTCGCATGGGAGATCGACTCCTACGACTACCACTTCGAGCGTGTCGACTACGCCCGCACGCTCGACCGGAACGCGCGATACACCGCGCACGAGGTCTCCTTCCTGCAAACCATCCCGTCACGGCTGACCCGGGACGCCGATGCGGTGCTCCAGGAGCTACGCGACGCCTACCCTGAGAATTCATGGTGATCTTGTGGGGTCGCGTGTCGTGACAAGAAAAGTGCCCCTGAACTGGGACGATGAGAATGTCGAAGTCCTCATTGCAGCCCAGATCGGAGCACTTTTCAGGTGCAGCCTACC
>JALYQB010000508.1 GCA_030856045.1 Actinomycetota bacterium | reverse complement strand
TACCAGTCGGTGATCAGTTCCAGCTCGGGAGCCGGGGCATCGGGGTGGGTATAGGAGGTGAGCAGCGCCACGTCCATGGAGTCGAACTTGTACTCGTCCCACACACGAGGGCCGGGCGTGCCCGGTGGCACGTCGAGCATCCCCATCTGGGTCGCCCATGCCTTGGTGTGCTCGCGCGCCGTCTCCAGGTGGGGATTCAGCCGCGCGGGGTGGGGTAGGTAGAACTCGGGTAGCTCGAACGGTTGTCTGCGCGATGTCACGCCTTTCGACGGAAAATCTGATGGCTGTGTCGTGACTGCGACTGGTGCGGGGACACCGGTCCCACCCGACGATCCGATCCGTGCCGCCGCGGTGCCCACCCCAGTGGGGCCGAAGGGTAACCGCACGAGTGCTGGGGCCACCGGCGCTGGTGGCATATCGGCCGCCGAGGTAGTGCCCGGTCGGGTGGTCGGCTCATAGCGCACCGACACCGCATGGGCCTGGAGAAAGCCGGCGATACATTCCTGCAGGTCCCGGACGTATCTGCCGATGTTCTCCCGGCTTGCCTCGTCCAGGCCGAGCTCGTCGAGCAGGGCGGGCAACTCGGTGGCCGCGACATGTTCAAAGTGACATAGCTGAGAGGTCACCAGGCCGTTGGTGAGGGTGACGGCTTGCGGCAGATCACAGTCGAGGAACCGCTGAATGATCAGTACGCCATTGTGGAACTCGCCTTCCTGTTCTATCTCTTTCTGGTAGGAGAAGATGTCGTTGAGCAATCCCTGCCACTCGAGGTACGCGTCGATCAGCGCACGCATCGGTCGAGAACAATACACCTCGGACGGCATCCGCAGACCTAGGATGTAGTGTATGAATAGCGCCGTAAGCTCTGCACCACAAGTCTGGCGGCGCATCTCGATGTAGTCGACCGGATCAGGGATCCGGTTCTGGATGAGGTTGAGGATCTCCCACTGGAAGCTTTCAACAATACCTTTGACACTCCCCGCGAACCAGCGACGCCAGTCTGGGGACATCGCGGGCGCGGTGCGGGGCCACAGGTCAACCAAACCCCGTTCCAACGGGTTGGTCGGGACCGGGACAGGCTCGGTGGGGGAGGTCGGCATAAAGGTCAGCAGCCGAGCGAGGGCCACTTTCGTTCCGGCCAGATCACGGCGAGCTTGGAACTCATCGAAGAAATCTCCGAGGAACATCGCCCACGTGGACCACAGGACGACCAGGTCGAACTCCGGCCTCGGAGCCGTCGGATGGAGCAGCGCTGCGAGCCGGGGAATATTGGCGGCGTCAAAACCAGGCTCGTCCCAACCGGGTAGCCCCGACCCCAGCATCCCCATCTCGATGGCCCATACCTTGGTGGGTGCGCGCACGGTGTCCATATGCGGATTGCGCCCCGCACGAAACGGCATGTAAAACTCCGGCAGCTTCACCCGCGGAGCGCCTCCGCCCGTCGGGGCGGTGGTCGGCCAAGCCACCGAGGCGACCCTGCGAGCCAACCCCAGCCGGGCAGCCGCAGTGCCGATCCCGGTCAGCCCCAGCAGCCGTGACGACACCTCGTGCTCGGCTCTGTCGTGCCCGGTCGCGTGGCGGCTTGCGCTCCCCGGAGGGGTGGTTCGAGCCGCTGCGGTGTCGATCCCGCTGGGACCGGCACGACGTCGAGCGAGACTCGCGGAACTAGATGGTTCAACGTCCTTGTAGCGGCCGGTCTTCTTCTCCCACTCGAAATCGCCACCCATCCAGTCTTGCAGCCCTTTGAGGTAGCTGAGGGTGTCCTGGAGCGCCGTCGGGTCTAGACCGTACTCGGCGATCAGCAAGGGCAGTTCGGTCAGGGCGGTGTTCTCGAACTGCTGCATCCGAGACGTGGCCAGTTCGTTGACGGCATCAACGGCCTGCTGCAAGTCGCAGCCGAGGAATTGCTCAACGACCATCACGCCATTGATCTCACCTGCAAGAACCTCTTTTTGGTAGGAGAAGATGTCGTTACGCAGATGTACCCCGTCGGCAAAGGTGTCTTTGAGTACCCGCATCGGCCGCGTGGCCGCGATCTCGGCCGGTACCTCGGCGTCCGCGGCGTACTCGACTAGTCCTGCCGACCATGGAGCGCCGCCGGTGTTGCGACGCGTCTCGATGTAGTCGATCGGGTTGGGAATCCGGCGCTCGGTGACGTCGTAGAGCTCCTTGAGGGGCGCTTGAAGCACGTTGTGTGTACTTTCGGAGAACCGGGCTCGCCAGTGTTCTGACATGGCCGGGGCCGTGCGCGACCACAGGTCAGCCAGACCGGCTTCCACCGGGTTGGTTGACATCGGAGTAGCATCGCTGGGGTCCAGCGGCATGAATGCCGGCAGCCGGTCGAGGAACTCCTGCGCGCCGGCCAGATCATGGTTATGTGTGTAGATCTCCAAAAAGTGATCATCGAAGTAGAACAACCACACATACCAGTCGGTCACCAGGTTCAGTTTCAAACCCGGGGCATCTGGATGGACGGAGGAGCTGAACAAGGCGTAGTTGGCGGAGTCGAACTTACGCTCATCCCACACCCCGCTACGATCCCGCCCATCGATGGGCCTGCCGGCAGGCCCATCGAGCATCCCCATCTCGCGGGCCCACACCTTGGCATGCACTCGCGCCGCGTCCTGGTGGGGGTTTGAGCGCGCGGGATAGGGCATGTAGAACTCGGGTGGTTCGAACGGTTGCATCAGCGGTGCTCCGTCTTCTGGTCGCGATCCTCAGCAGCCGTCCCGAACTCGTGTCGGTCATTTCCCGAAAAGGCATAGGTGGACACCTCGGCTGGGAAACAGGACTACTGGCCTGACCCTTACTCCAGGATTCTCGGCAAGAAAGCGGCTGGTCCGTTGTGGCGGCCCTCGCGCGTAGGCACATCAGCACCTGACTCCGCAGCTCACGTGTTTCGTCCCGACGGCTGGCGCCGCGAACGCGACACCACGAACGGACCACCTAGACGTATCGGTGTCTTACCGGGACTCCGAGCGGGCGATTTCGACGTTTTCCAGCATGCCCAGTGCATTCGGCACCAGCACGGCAGCGGAATGGTAGCTGGACACCAGATACGAGATGATCGCTTTCTCGTTGATGCCCATGAACCTCACCGATGTGCCGGGCACGTACTCATCCGGGATGTTGACCTGGTGCAGACCGACCACACCTTCGTTGTCTTCACCCACGCGCAACGCCAGGATGGCGGAGGTCTGATTATCGGTGATCGGGATCTTGTTACACGTCAGGAACGGTACCCCCCGCCAGGCGAGCACCCGATCGTCACCGACTTCGACGCTGTCCGGATACAGCCCCAGGCGGTTGCATTCGCGGCCGTACGCGGCGATCGTGCGTGGGTGCGCCAACAAGTACTGCGTGTTCCGGCGCATGGACAGCAGCTCGTCGAGGTCATCGGGGGTGGGTGGTCCGGTGCGGGCATGGATACGCTGGTTGTAGTCGACGTTGTGCAACAAACCGAAGTCACGGTTGTTCATCAAATCGTGTTCTTGGCGTTCGAACAGCGCCTCGAGCGTCAGCCGCAACTGCTGTTCGGTCTGATCCATCGGGTCGTTGTACAGATCGGCCACCCGGGTATGAATGCGCAGCACGGTCTGGACCACGCCGAGCTGGTATTCGCGGGGGGAGGTCTCGTAGTCGACGAAGGTCCCGGGCAGCTCGGCTTCCCCTTCGTGCCCGGACGCCAAGGCGATGTCGGCTTCCCCACGTCTGTTCTGCGGCTTTCCGCGGTTGGCCTCGTACTGCTCAATGTGCGCCCGCAACGCGTCGGACTGCGCGATGATTTCCTCGTAGGCTTCGCTGGACAGCGTGAGGACAGTGGTCTTGGTGAGCGCTGTGACGGTGAACGGCCAGGTGTCCTGGGCCGGGGTCAGCGCCCGGTAGCTGACGTGGTCACCGTCACCCAGCATGCCCAGGACCGTCCGGGTGTCGTATCTGCCGGTGCTGATCTTGTTGAGCTTGCCGTGGGCGATCAGGACGATCTGATTGGCCGGCTGGCCCTCCTCGACGACAACGTCGCCAGCGTCAAACTCCTGCTGCACGAACCGACCGGCCATAGCGGTCAGTACGTCGATGTCCTCGAAGCCACGCAGCGACGCCAGCTCACCGAGCTCGGCGGGAATGACCCTCACCTCGGCTCCGGTCTGGTCGAAACTTATCCGTCCGTCACCCACCGCGTACGACAACCGACGGTTGACCCGGTAGGTACCCCCGGAGACCTGCACCCAGGGCAGGATCTTCAGCAACCAGCGCGAGGATTTGCCCTGCATCTGCGGGGGGGTCTTGGTGGTGGTGGCCAGATTCCGTGCGGCCGCGGTGCCCAGGCTCAGCGGTTGCTGTCCATTCGGGGACTGCCCGTTGTGTGCCGCTACCTGGTCAGTGGTCTCAGTCGACATTGACTGTTGTTCCTTCCTGTGGCTGAGGGTCGGGTTGCGTGATGGTGTCGCCCATCCAGGCCATCTCGCTCACTTGGTAGGTGTTTACCGTCGCGTGGCGTCCTTGATCGTCTGTTCCGGCTTCGAATCATGTGAAGTCATGCCACAGACGGGCAGCCTATCCAGTCACGCGGTTGGAACAAGAAGGAGGAAGAGTGCAGCTCGGCATAGGAGGACAACGCATGAACGGCGCTGGACGAACCTCCGTGTCGTTGTCGAATACGGTCCATCTGCGACTCGACCAGTATGAACCTTCTGCTGGGGTGCTGGTATCCGTAGTTTCTACGCATTCTGTGGAACTACGGCATCCGTAGAAACTACGTACGACGTTCGTTGTAGCCGACCTGTCCCCAGACGCTCCGCCAGAGCGACGTCCAACACGCCCAAGCCTGATTGGCCGACCGCGGCCGGCGTGCCCGCCGCTCGATGTGCGGCTACGGGAGGTGGCCGAGCTCGCGCGGGCTGCCGCCGGGCAGACTGGTGGCGAACCTGTCCCCGCTGCTCGGCGCGGTCACGGGAGTCGATCGCACCGATGCGTCGGTGACTCGGTGACGTGTCCCGCCGGGGGCTCACCGATCTGCCGGGTCAGGACGCCGACCGGCGCCAGGAACGGCTCCACGATGTCATCGAGTCGGTACCCGACGGCGCGGACGTCGAGGCCCTGTGCGACCGGGTGCCGGCCGAGCTAGTGCCCTCGGGATCCCCTTACGACGACGTGGCGCTGCTCGCAGTCGTCGTCGAGAAGTGAGCTTCAGTCAGTGAGCGTGGTCTCGGCAAGAGCAGCGCGAACTATGAACATGAGATCGTGTTCGAGGGCAGGCGTCACCGCAATCGTCGCCGAGGAGAGAGCCGTGTGATCGGACCCGTCCAGGTCTAGCACGCGTGCCCCTGCTTCCTGAGCGATGAGAACTCCTGCACTTGTGTCCCAAGGTTTGTTGCCCAGCATGATGCAGGCATCAAATCTGCCCTGTGCGGTCCAGACCAGCTCGATAGCTGAGGTACCGAGCACTCGGACGCGCTGGACGTGTGCGGCCAGATGCTTGGTGAGCTGGTGTCGCATGTCGTTCTTACGTTCCGCGTCCTCGCCGAAGGCGTACTGATCGATCGACACGAGCGCAGCATCAAGTCTACGTGTCGGGCTGACCTGGAGCCTGGTGGCGTTCGCGTACGAGCCTTGGCCGCGTACGGCGCTGTATTGAGCGGCGAGAAACGGTAGGTCTATCACTCCAGCAAGAACAATTCCGTTATATACGAGGCTGAGGGAGATGGCGCAGAGTGGCACTCCGTGGAGGAAATTGACAGTCCCATCGATCGGGTCCAACACCCAGTGGAGCCCGTCGCCGGGATGGCCTCCTTCCTCTTCGCCCAAGAACCCGGCAGTCGGTGTGTGTGCGCGCAAGAAGTCTCGCACCGCCTTTTCGACGGTCAGGTCGACATCCGACGTGACGTCACGATCACCTTTCCAGGTCACCGTTATGGGTCTACGAGAACGCACCAGCTCGCTGGCTACAGCAGCCGCGTCCTTTGCGATGGCGAGAAGGTGCTGGGCGTCAGAATGAGTGTCGCTGCGCCCTCCACTATATGGCAAGGTCGGTCCCCTGTAGCGGCCGAACAATCAGGCCCTTGCTGGTCCAAGGCTCCCGAGGGTTGTGGGCGAGACGTTCCAGCCATTTTATTTGGTCTGCGAAGTAGCTCCAGTAGGGTGTGTTGTCGTCGAAGACGACTATCGGCCCCTCCGTACCTCGTTTGCCGTGGCCGTAGAGCATCACTCGGCAGGTCCGGTCGATCTTTTCTATCGCGAAGGAGCAGGGAAAGTTGAAGGTGAATATCCGTAAGCCTGCCGTGGGTGTCACCGGAACTATCCGCTGGGATGCTGCGAAGAGCGGGCGAAGAATTTCCCGCGTATAGCGTGCAGGGTCTTCCATGGCGGCTTCGACCGGCTCGAGACGATAGCGGTCCCGTCGCGAGTCGCAATGCGGGTCCATGACGTAGAACGTCACCGGTATCTCACGGGCCTTGGATTCGAACAGCGGAAGCATGTCATCTTTGGCATAGAAGTTGCGGCTAAGGCCGAAGACCGTGACCTCCTGCTGGGCGCCGTTCACACGGGCGACCAGGTCGTCGAGTACCTCGGGGTCGGTGCGAGGCCATACCCTGGAGATCCGAGCTTGTCCGAGAGGGTCGGGCTCGCGGGTCGTGTGCAACGTTCCCGTGCTGGTGTCGCGTGCCAGTCGGGTGACGGTTTCCGGGCCGCATGGTCCGAACAGGTCCTTGACGCTGTGCTGCGGGAACATCGACTCGAGGACTCGGCAGGAATCCGGGTATGGAAGTTCGCGTAACTCGCCACGTAGCCATCGATAGAACTGAGCGTGTCGAGGCCCACTGCCCACGAGCTGCGGATCAATCACTCTCGCGGTCTTGTCCCATTCCTTGACGAAGGTCGAGTGCTTCTGCCAGTGTCGCGCGCGCAGCAGTGCCTTGAGGAGGGTCGGCTCTCCGTTGCCGGGCTGTTCCTGCGCCATGGGTCAAGAGTACCAAGCTGATGAGACAGAGATGATCCGGGGGGACACGATGTGATCCGAGGTGGGACTCGGAAGCGATACCGATGGCATGTCTCTCGCTGCCACCGTTGCGTTCCAGTCGATGGGAAACCCCGTCACGGGCTTCTTGGAAGGGGGCACAACGCGATGACGGCTGTTACGGGGCTCGTCGACGCAGGGATGCATGATGGGAACATCTCAGGCCAGGGGGGACAGCCATGAGGCGGAGCGTGCATAAGACCAGTCATGACCTGCTCCGTGAGTCGTTGCGCGATGACCTTGTTGCCGCCGTCGAGTCGAGACACGGGAGTCTCGGGCACGACTCCGTTCACTATCGCGCGAGCGCCGCGTTGTACGCGCTGCTGGGTGATCACCCGGTCGATCGACGCGGCCGATGCCGATGTTGCCATGGCCTGCGTGCATTACTCGGTCGTCGGCGTCGCCTCTGCCACGTGTACGTCGCGGCTCGGTACTACCTGTGCCAGCCCGACGATCTGCTGCTCGACAACCTTGCGGACGAGCTGGAGCAGGACAACCGTCCACCCCGTGGCGGTGGCCATGCTTCGCCGGCTCCGTGCAGCCGGACCTCGGCCGCTTCGTCCTCGCATCCCCCCAGTACGCAGTCCCCACAGTCCCCGGCCGTCGCGCTGCCGTTGCTCCCCGACGGCGGTCACCACCGTCGCGCGGCGGCCGGGTCCGGACCACGGCGGGGCCGGGAGTGACGACCCCCGATGCCCGGCCCCGTCGTGGGCCATCCACGGAGCGTCGAGGCCGGGCGCCCTGCTCGAGCCAAGCTGCCCCGTACCATCCGCAGCAGATGATCCCTTGGTGCCGGTCATCGCCCGTTCGCTCGGTCTATCCCGACCGCTACGTCGCCTGTGTCCACGAGCAGAGGATATGAAGATGCCTGTCAACGATCCGGTCATGGCCGTGGTCGACAAGCTGCCGCTGCGCAGCTCGACGTACACGACCCCCGACGACGCTGCGACTGCGCAGGAGGGGCCGGTGCCGTTCGGGCTGCGGTTCGCCGTGACCCCCGTTGTCCCGTGTGACAAGCACAAGAAGACCTACTACACGGTCACCGTGAAAGAAGCGACCCAGGTCAGCCGTGACGGGAAGACCGAGACCGTCCAAGACGACGTGCAGCGGGAGAGGGAAGACTGACGGTGACGGTTCTCGTCCTCACTGCGTCCGACGACGACACCGCTACGCGAGTCTGCCAGGCGCTGGATGACCGCGGCTGTGATTACGCGCGGATGGACCTGGGCGACTTCCCCGAGGAGTTGTCGTTCACTGCCACCGGCCCCGACCCTGTCTGGGCCGGCTGGCTGTTCGATGGGCAGCGCGACCTGCGGCTGTCAGAGATCACGGCCGTCTATTATCGGCGGCCGTCCAGCTTCCGGTTCCCTACCCACTTGACGGCGCAGGAGCAGCGGTTCGCCGCGGCGGAGGCCCGTCAGGGCCTGGGCGGGTTGCTGTCCTGCCTCCGGGTTCCGTTCGTCAATCACCCGTCCAGGATCGCCGACGCCGAGCTGAAACCGGCCCAGTTGCAGGCCGCGGCGGACATCGGGTTCCGCGTTCCCCGAACCCTGATCACCAGCGACGCCGGCCAGGCCCGCGCGTTCGCCGGCGAGATCGATGGGCAAATCGTCTACAAACCGCTCACCGCGGCATTCCTCCACACCGATGGTGACGTCAAGCTGGTCTACGCCACCATCATCGAGCCCGATGACCTCGACGACGGCGCCATCGCGCTCGGTCCCTGCCAATTCCAGGTGTTCATCCCCAAGCGCCACGACGTTCGCTTGACCGCGGTGGGCAGGGAATGCTTCGCCACGGTCATCCACGCCGGCTCGGAAAAGTCCTACCTGGACTGGAGAGCCGATTACCCCTCGCTGCGTTACGAGCCCGTGGCCACACCCGAACCTGTCGCCGCCACCGTCGCAGCCTACTTGCAGAGGTTCGGGCTGGCGTTCGGGTGCTTCGACTTCACGGTTGACACCGCTGGGGACTGGTGGTTCCTGGAATGCGGAGCCAACGCTCAATGGGGCTGGATCGAGCACGAGACCGGCCTGCCCATCGCCGATGCCATCGCCCGCCGGCTCACCGGAGACACCACATGACCACCACCGGCTGGGAGCCCCTGCTCACCGACCTCGTCACCACCCTGGCCAACGACGGGCACCTGCGTAGCAAGGAATGGGTCGATGCCGTTGCGGCAACACCCCGGCATCTGTTCACTCCCGTCGTGATCGTCACCTCCCCGGAGGGTTATCGACGGTTGTCCGGTGACGATCCCACCGACCGCGACGAGTGGCTGTCTCTGGTCTACTCCGACGAATCCCTTGTCACCCAAGACAAACCCCACGTCGCCGGGCACATCCTGCCCTCTGGCGAGCCGCTGCGGGTGCCGACCAGTTCCTCCACCATGCCCAGCCTTATGGCCCGCATGCTGGAAGCCCTCGACGTCCGCGACGGCATGAAGATCCTCGAAATCGGGACGGGGACCGGCTACAACGCCGCTCTCCTCTCCCATCGTATCGGCGACCGCAACGTCGTGTCCGTCGACATCGACCCCGGACTCGTCCACCACGCCGCCAAGTGCCTAGCCGACCTGGGGCACTCGCCTACGCTGGTCGCCGGCGACGGCGCCGCAGGTGCCCCCGAACACGGCCCCTACGACCGGATCATCGCCACAGCAGCGATACACGAGGTCCCCTTCGCCTGGTTCCAGCAACTCAAGCCCGGCGGAAAGATCTTGGCCAACCTGCGCGGCGACCTTGCAGGTCGAACCCTCTGTCTGCTCACCAAGCACGATGGCGACGACGAGGTCATCGGCCCCATACTGCCGATCGGCGGCCACTTCATGTGGTTGCGGCCCGACGCCGCGGACCCGCACCGGCCCCACGAGCACACACTCACCCAGCGGCGTTGGCCGGTCAGCCGCACCACGACCCGACTCGACCCCGCCGGTATCCCGGTCG
>JALYQB010000460.1 GCA_030856045.1 Actinomycetota bacterium | reverse complement strand
GCGGCCGCCCGGCGGTGGCCCGATCTGAGCCGACCGCAACTGCTCGTTCGGTTGGCACTCGAGGGCGACCATGCTGCCCGACAGGCGCAGCAGGAGCGGCGGCAGCGCAGGCTCGCCGCTGTTCGCCAACACAGCGGGATCCTCACCGGCGCGTACGGACCGGACTACCTGCACAAGCTCCGCGAGGACTGGCCGGCGTGATCGTTCTTGATGCCAGCGTCCTGATCGCCTACCTGGACAGTGACGACAACCATCATGTGGCTGCCGAGGCGCTGCTGGTGGGAGCGATCGACGACGATCTCGGGGCCAACCCGCTGACGTTGGCGGAGGTGCTGGTCGTTCCCGCTCGAGACGGTCGCCTCGAGGCGGCGCAGACGGTTCTCCGCGAGCTCGAGGTGGACGAGTTGCCGTTTCCTCGCGATACCGCTGTTCGCCTGGTGCAGTTGCGTGCGAGCACCGGGCTGACGATGCCGGACTGTTGTGTGCTGCTAGCGGCTGAAGAGGCCGGTGCGGCTGTCGCGTCCTTCGACGATCGGCTCGCCCACACAGCCGAGGACCGCAACCTGACGGTCCTCGGACGCTGAGCCAGACGTCCGCACGGCCTGCACCGCCCGGATCTCATCGTCAGGCTGCATAGAGCACCCACGCCCGTGCCCGGACGTCGTCCCGCGACAGTACCTGCTGAGATCCTCATAGGTCCGCGGCTCGACCTCCCGCCCAACACCGCGCCGAGCTCCAACTCCAGCTCCGCGAGGCCGAGCAAACCTGGCGTCCGACCCTCCTCGAACTCCACCAGCAGGTCGACGTCGCTGGCCGGGGTCTCCTCCCCACGGAGCACCGAGCCGAACAACGCCCGCCGCCGGATCCCGTGGCGAGTCACGAAGTCACGCAGCACAGCTGCAGCGTCTCCGTCGTCCAGGTGTGCCGTCGCCATGAGAGACATCATGCCCGGAGTCATCCACGAACTCGATGACGAGCGGGTCGTCGTGGCCTCGGCAAGGTCAGCGCCGTTCCGGGCCGTGGACGCCACCCGCTCCCCTGGCGCTGTCGTCTCACTCGTGACGGCAGTGCGCCCGATCACCCGCGCGTCCCGCGCTCGGTGGGTTCGATCCGCGGGCGCCGGCCAGCAACGACTACATACCCGAGGTCGTCAGGGCGGCGGTGAGGCGGGTGGCTCGCCTGCCGGCCCTGCCCGGTGACGGGAGCCGAATGGTCAGCGGGCGCTGCTCACTGCGGGGGACGTGCAGGGACCGTGGCGCCGGATGTGCGACGGTGGGGGCGTCGGGATGGTGCGGGTGCACCAGGTCCAGCAACGCCCGCAGCGCCCACTCCGCGTGGCCCTGGTAGGCCCACACGACGACCTCGGGTGCGAAGACATCGACCCCTGCCCCCTTCGGAACCCTCGCCGCGGTCACCCGGTCCACGCCCCTGATGACGACGGTGTCCACGTAGTGCTCCCACTCGTAGGAAGCCACCAGGGCACTCGGTTCGGCTCGCCCACCGCAGCAGTACAGGACGAACCCATCCTGCATGACGCTCAGCAGCAACCGCTCCACCACCGGCGGCATGTCCACGTCGCCGCCGAGGCGGAAACACGCTGGTGATGCCGTCACGATGTCGTGCCTCCTGGGGTGGTCCGCGTACTCCGGTGTAGAGGGGTGCGAGCGTGAGTGCAGTCGTTGACCCCGGGTCACGCGAGGCGCATCCGGTGGAAGATCGGCGTGCGCGCTTCCGATGCTGGTCGGAGTGGTCGTACGGTCCCCGCCACGAGAGGGAGGTGGCGATGCGTGACCGCCAGCCGACGATGCGCAGCCGGGAGCTCGGCGAGGGCCTGCGCCGGGCGATGGAGGCCGCCGGGCTGACCGGGGTCGAGGCCACGCGGCGGCTCGGCTGGTCGCCGAGTTGGGTGTCGCCGACCAGCTCTAGGTAGCTGAACGCGGTGAGGAACGGGTGCCGGTGGCTGTTCCCCTTGCGATACCGCAAGGGGAACAGCCGGATCGGCGTCATGGTTCCAGGTCAATCGTGACGCTAACGGCCTGTCAAGGACGGATGGAGCTGGCTCGCGACGTTCCAACTGGTCGCCCATAGCTCGATCTCGGAAAGGTTTCCCTCCCATCGGTGCGTGATGATCGTCCCGTCCGCCGCGAGCTCGTCGGCCTGCGCAACTCCGAACCAATGGAGCAGCGCGGACAGGGCCGCGTGGGCGACGGCGAGGCGTGCCTGAGTGCTGCCGGCGGCGGCAAGGTCGACGCTGACAACGGCCGAGGGTGCCCTGAGCAGGCGTCTGGTGTTCGGCACCCGTCGCTGGTTGTCGCGGACCGACGCCGTGAGGGTCAACGGCTCCGTCAGCTGACCGGGGGCGGCCTCCGTATCCACGAGGCCGATGGTCACGTCTGCCTGTCCCCAGGAGCCGGCCTGGCGTAGCGCCCATTGCAGGCAGGCGTCGGCGAGCAGGATCGTGTCGTCCGCGAGCTCGCGTCGCCCGACACCGGTCTCGCTCTCCGGTCGGACGAAGCGCATGGCCGCGAATGCAGCGCCATCCACGTGCAGTTCCAGGTAGTTGAGGAACGGGTCTGGTTCGGGTGGTTTCGGGTCGATGCGCCGGTCCGTGTAGGTGACCCGCCCGGGCGCCGGGATCACCGTCCCGTCCGCTTCAATTCGGCGTTGCAGGGGCGACCAGAACTGGTAGGAGTTCCACCACTGGTCAGCGTCGTGGACCGCGGCTGCGTCGAGGACGCCCGGGGTTGGTGCCTCCGGAACGACCGTTAGGTAGAGCCACAGCCCTTCCCCGCGTCGGAGTGCCTCGCGGCCCTCCTCTGCCGCCCGTTCGCGGCGTGCGACGCGGTCCAGTGCGGCAGCGGCGCGGCGCCGGTACCGGTCGGCAACCTCGCCCTCGGTGAGTGGACGGACATCGGCGCCGTCCCGGACGAAGTAGTGCAATGGTCGGCGGCTGTCGCCGGGTCGGCCCAGGGTCGCGTGCGGTGCCGCCGGACTGGGCGGTATCACGACCGCGAGGTAGTGCCCGCCCTCGTCCGAAGGGATCGCGACGAACTCGACCCGGGGCGGCGGGGACGCATTGTTCAGCAGGGCGCGGCGTAGCCGCTGTTCCTCCGCGCCCGGATCCGCCACGGATGCCTCGTACGACACCGCGACCTCGCCCGCGGCCTCGACTCCGATCAGTAGCATCCCGCCTCGGTGGTTCGCGAACGCCGTCACGTCCTTGGCGAACTCCTGCTCTGGGCTCCACGCTGCGACCGAATCCCGCGCGGCGGAGTAGGACCTGCGCTTGAAGTCGAGGAGCTCACCTTCGCGGGCCTGACCGGACACGAGCCCTTGGAGGGCAACTTCTGTGAGCCCTGTCGCGTCAAGGGGCCCGCCGATGACCGCTTCGAGCTCAGGGCTTCGCCACACCGCCACGCACGGATGATGTCATCCCCCGGCGCCACCAGTCGGAGTCGGTCGAAGTAGTGATGGAAGAGACGGCCCCGCATCCGTGCAGCTGCCGACCACGGCACCGGCGGATGAGGCTCGCGCAGATCGCGGCTGACGTGCTTCGCGGCTTCACCACGATCTCGACGAGCTTCGTGAGGGCGAGTCGCAACAGCTCGTCACGGTCGAGATCATCGCGGCTCCGACTCGCAGCGTAGGTCACTGCCTTGTTCGCCGCCCCACGAGATGGCAAACCCGGACCTCATCCTCAGGCTGCATAGAGCACACGCGCCCGTGCCCGGACGTCGTCCCGGAAGTACCTGCAGAGGTCCTCATAGGGTCCGTAGCTCGACATCCCGCCCCAACACCGCGCCGAGCTCCAACTCCAGCTCTGCGAGGCCGAGCAAACCTGGCGTCCGACCCTCCTCGAAACTCCACCAGCAGGTCGCCGTCGCTGGCCGGGTCTCCTCCCCGCGTAGCACCGAGCCGAACAACGCCAACCGCCGGATCCCGTGGCGAGTCGCGAAGTCACGCAGCACCGCTTCAGCGTCCCCGTCGTCCAGGTATGCCGTTGCCATGAGAGACATCATGCCCGGAGTCATCCACGAACTCGATGACGAGCGGGTCGTCGCGGCCTCGGTAAGGAGCCGTAATGATATTACCTATTCTTTCGATCGTCGGATGGTGTAGTTCCAGTCTCCGTGGAAGTCATGTCGTGTGATAGGTATGGACTTCTTCTGCTGGTCGGTGAGTTTGATTTTCGTGGG
>JALYQB010000507.1 GCA_030856045.1 Actinomycetota bacterium | reverse complement strand
TTGGAGCGGCAACTGAAGCGGCGGCCGCCGACCCAGGCCCATGGCGCGGAGGACGGCGAGCACCCGCCGAGCATCGGCCTGGATCTCGACGAGCTGCACCCGGCCGGCGTGCCCATCCGGGTCGGCGTAGCCCTTCGCGAGGTCGACGCGGATGTCAGCGGGCGGCCGGTATCGGCTCGGCTGCGCCCGGTCGGCGGCGGATGGCGCGCCAAGGTTCAGCTCAGCTGGGATGCCGCGCAGGGCGGCTTCGAGGGCGAGCTCCTGGGCCAGGCCCCCGGGCTGTACGAGATCCGCGTCTCGGCTCGGGAGGTGCCGTGCGCCGCGGATCTCGTCGTGACGGACACGGTGGCGGTGGTCGAGGGTGACTGACTGGGGGCCGTGGTCGCTGTCCGGCGAGGAGCTGGCGCTGGTCCGCTATGTGCGGCCGGCCGAGGTGGCCCGGCATGTGGAGCTTCCTGGGCGGTCCGGGGAGAGCCGGGTGGCGCGGCTGCGTGCGGTGTACGCCGCGCTTGCCGCCAAGGAGATCGGTTACGCCTACGCCGCGCCTGGTGCCGAGACCGGCATGCAGGTGATCCGGCCGCCGGAGCAGGTGTTGTGGGCGCCGCGCCACGCCACCTGCCTGGATCTGGCGGTGGTGCTGGCCGGTGCGTGCCTGACCGCCGATCTGCATCCGATCATCGTGATCCTGGATCCGCCCGGTGGAACGGGCGTCGGGCATTCGTTGGTGCTGGTCCGGCTCGACCACGATCTCCGGTCCCGCACGGACGGGCTGTTCGACCTGGACGTGTGGCGCCAGCTGCCCGAGGAGCTGCTCGACGAGCTCCAGCACAGCCTCGACGGCCCGGACGGTGAGGTGCTGGCGATCGACCCGATCGGCCTGGCGGTCTCCCTCGGGACTGCCACCACTCCCGGGCTGCACGCCGACCTGGCCAGTGCCGTCACGAACGGGGCCCGGTACCTCACCGGCGGCGCCTGGCGGCTGGGTGTGGACGTCGGTAGCGCCTGGCGAGACACCCACGAACCACTGGCATCACTGCCGGTGTCCGAGCCGCTGCGGGCGCCGTACCGGGCGCCGGACACCGCCGAGTCGCCCCTGCGGCTGCTGCGCGCCGAGTACGGGCTGGTGGGGTTCCAGAGCCGCGACGAGCTCACCGTGCTCCGCGACTGGTGCCGGCAGACGGCCGCCGGGGCCGGCACCGGGCTGGCTGTGGTCACCGGCATCGGGGGTGCCGGTAAGACCCGGCTCGCGCTCGAGCTGGCCCAGCGGCTGCGTCGCGACGGCTGGTACGCCGGCACCCTGCCGAAGGGCGCAACGGGCGTCGAGTGGCTCGCGGGCGTGGTGTCGCCGGTGCTGGTGGTGCTCGACTACGCCGACGGGCGCGTCGAGGATGCGATCGCGCTGCTGGCGGCGCTGCGGGTCCGGCGGGGCCCGCCCGCGGTCGTGCTGCTGACCGCCCGGGCCGTCGACGGTGACTGGCTGGCCAGGATCGTCGAATCGTTGGACAGCGACGGCCACCCGTACCGGGTGGAGCCGATCGCGCTGCCCGATACCCACCCCGACTCTGTGGGCGTCTACCAGCGCACGGTCTCGGCTCTCACCCCGGGAGCGGTGGATCCGCCGCCGATCCCTTGGGGGATCCGGTGGACCACGCTGGATTACGTGCTCCTCGGCTGGATCGCCGCCCAGGGCGTAGAGACGCTGCCCACCAACCCCGGAGAGCTGTATGACCAGGTTCTCGGTCACGAGGAGAACTACTGGTCCACGGTCTATCGCGACATTGTCCGTGAGCGGCAGCCCCGCCGGGCGCGGCTGCGGAAGGCCGCGGCGTGCCTGTCGCTGGTCGCGGCGCCGGAGCAGAGCGCCGATACCGTCCTCACCGCGGTCGGCGACCTCGAGGCGGACGCCCGTGAACGCCAGGACGTGCGGGACACGCTGATCACCTGCCTGCGCCCCGGGCCCGGGGAGGGACTGGCGCTGCGACCCGACCCGGTCGGCGATCACCTCGTGCTGCGTGAGCTCGGCGCGGACGAGGAGATGCTGCTGCAGGCTGTCGACGCCGCCGGGCCGCCCGGGCTGGAGCAGGCGCTGGTGACGCTGGTGCGGGCCGGGCAGAACGATCCGGACACCGCGACCCGGCTCGTCACCACGCTGCTGGACGCCGACATCGGCCGATGGCCCGTCGTACTCGCGATCGCCGCGGCGCAAGGCGGGGCCGCGGCGGCCGCACTGGAGCAGCTCGCGTCGCAGGACGAGACGCTGTTGCCGCTGGACGAGCTGTCGGCGGCGCTGCGGTTCTCCTCGCTCGGGCTTTACCGCCTCGCCCTGATCGTCGACGAGCGGCGACTCGACGCGGCCCGGGTGGCCGGAGCGGAACCAGCAGCGCTCGCCGAGCTCCTGGTTCGGGTCAGCGCCCGGACCCATAATGCCGGGGATCGGGCCGGGGCGTTGGCCTCGATCACCGAGGCCGTCGACATCCGCCGGCGCCTCGCCGAGGCCAGCCCCGCCGCCTACCTGCCCAACCTCGCCGCGTCGCTGAACAACCTCTCCGTCCACCAGTCCGAGACCGGGGATCGGGCCGGGGCGCTGGCCTCGATCACCGAGGCCGTCGACATCCGCCGGCGCCTCGCCGAGGCCAGCCCCGCCGCCCACCTGCCCGACCTCGCCACGTCGCTGAACAACCTGTCCAACCACCAGTCCGAGACGGGGGATCGGGCCGGGGCGCTGGCCTCGATCACCGAGGCCGTCGACCATTACCGGCGCCTCGCCGAGGCCAGCCCCGCCGCCCACCTGCCCGACCTCGCCGAGTCGCTGAACAACCTGTCCAACCACC
>JALYQB010000354.1 GCA_030856045.1 Actinomycetota bacterium | reverse complement strand
GGCGGCGCTTCGCCGTGGAGGAGTACGAGCGCATGGGCGAGGTCGGGATCTTCGACCCCGCCGACCGCGTGGAGCTGCTCGATGGGGAGATCGTCACCATGTCGCCGATCGGGCCGAAGCACGCCGGGGTCGTCAACCGGATAGCCGCACACCTCTTCCGGCGCCTGGACGGCCGCGCGACCGTCATCGTCCAGAACCCGCTGCGGCTGCTGCCCCGCTCCGAGCCGCAGCCCGATCTCGTCGTGGCGAGCTTCCGTCGCGACTTCTATCAGAGCGCGCACCCCACTGCCGAGGACGTGCTGCTGGTGATCGAGGTGGCGGACTCGTCGCTGCGCATCGACCGCGCGATCAAGCTCCCGATCTATGCCCGGCAGAGCATCGTCGAGGTCTGGATCGTCGACCTCGCCGCGAACGTCGTGCATGTGCACACCGACCCGGTCGACGGGGCCTATCGCGAGGTGCGGACCCTCCGCTCCGGAGAGACGCTGATGCCCCGCGCGGTCCCGGACCTCAAGCTCACTGTGGACGAGCTCCTGGGCGACTGACCGCCCAACCGATTATTCCCGCAGCCCGACCGCGCGCCATGTACTGGCGCAGCGCAGCCGCGCACCGGGTCGCGGCGCGTGAACGTGGGCCATCCTGCCTCTCCCGGGGCGGTGCGTGGTGGTGTAAACCAGGTGTATGGCTAGGTCACGGACGAACATCGAACTCGACGACGAGGACGTCGCCACGATCATGCGTCGGTACCACCTGCGGACCAAGACCGAGGCGGTGGCCCTTGCCCTGCGACGCACTGCGGGCGAGCCGATGACCCGTGACGAAGCGTTGGCGATGGAAGGATCACACGCCATCGGCGAACTCCCCGCCGATGAGCCCGTGCCGAGCCACAGGTGATCCTGGTCGACACCTCGGCCTGGGTCGAGTATGACCGTGCCACCGGCAGCACTGTGCATCAGCGGCTACACACCTTGATCGAGACCGATGCGCCGCTGGCCGTGTCCGAACCGATCATCGCCGAGGTTGCGGCGGGCTCCCGAGACGACCGCAGGGAAGGCCGGCTCCGGCGCCTGCTCGCCAGGTTCGAGCTACTGAGCTTTGACGCGACGAGTGACTTCGATGGTGCCGTTGACATCTACCGACACTGCCGTCGGCGCGGCGTCACCCCGCGCGGTCTGCTCGATTGCATGATCGCCGCGGTGGCTCTACGGTATCGCGCCGAGCTGCTCGCGCACGACGTCGACTTGGCGCGGATCGCCGCGGTGATGCCTCTCGCGCTCGACGAGGCGACGACCCGCCCGATCTGACTCCTGCGCTGACGACGAGATACGCGCTGGCCGGACGCTTGAGCGACGCGGCGGGGTCAAGTCGATCATCGACGTCAAGCTCGACGAGAGCACGCAACGGATGGCGCTGCGCAAGCTCCTGATCCTCGACGCGGCGGACGCACTGGCTGACCTGCGGGTGCCGCCGGGAAACCGACTCGAGAAACTCCGGGGCGATCGTGGCGACGAGTACAACATCCGCATCAACCGGCAGTGGCGGATTTGCTTTCGCTGGACTGGCGCCGGACCCGAGGACGTCGAGATCGTCGACTACCACGGAGTCGACCAGTACCCCGTGGAGGAGGAAGTCGTGAACGACACCCCGAGCATCTCTCCGATCCACCCGGGTGAGGTGCTGTTGCTGGAGTACCTGGAGCCGTTCGGCGTCACCCAGCACAAGCTGGCGGTGGCTATCGGCGTGCCGCCGCGACGGATCAACGAGATCGTGCACGGCAAGCGCCGCATCAGCGCCGACACGGCACTTCGTCTAGCTCGGTACTTCGGCACCACCGAACGGTTCTGGCTCAACCTCCAGTCCCGCCACGACCTGGAGGTCGAGCGTGATCGTCTGGCGCGCATCCTCGAGGAGATCCAGCCCCTCACAAGCGCGTGACCGCTCATCTCCAGCACGTCGAAGATCACGGCGAACGGCTGCAGCTGCTACGGCCTCGCCAAGGACACCCTCGGTGATCGAGGCGCGCGGCCTGTGGCCGCCGGGAGCCGGCAACAGTGGGGTTTGCTCGACCGGCGGCCGCCCGGGTCAGGTCACACCGGGCTGCGGCGGGCTGGGCGGCTCAGCGGCGGTCCCGACCACGCACCAGAGACACAGCGGCGGAGATGGTTGCGCAGCGAGGTCAAGGTCCTCCCGGGGTAGTGTCGTCCCGCACAGCGTCGGCACCCGGCCGGTCGCGGCGACGGGGG
>JALYQB010000351.1 GCA_030856045.1 Actinomycetota bacterium | reverse complement strand
TCGGCGCAGGCTCACGCAGGGACCTGCGGTCAGAGCGCCGACCGCCGCCACTCGCTACGCCGATGCATGGTGACCGTGACGCGAAGTGCGTATGTGCAGGTCAGGTGCGCTGTCGTTTGCGCTGTGGAGCGAGCATGGTCCACGGTACGCCGTCAAAGACGACCCGTGGTGGTCAGACTTGACTCGATCATGACGGCCGTGCCGTCTAAGCCCTCCAGTCCGGTTCCGAGACGTTGCTCGGAACCGGTGGCCCCTTCGGGGCAGCACAATATGGCGGTCCGTGGCCATGATCAGACCGCCGTGGCCGACCCGCACCCCTCCCAGGCGGCGCGCCCTATGGTCTCTGTCCAGACGAGGTGTCTGCGTCAACCACCCTCAGCTACGGGTTCCCGATGTTCGTACTGGTGAAGTGCATGGCGGAGCGCCCTATGATCCGCAAGGGGACGAGGCTCTGCGCTCACTACCGGCACCTCTTCGAGTGTGAGGCGCAGCGGCGCCACAGACAACATTTTGTCGATCGGGAGTCCGCAAGCGACTAGCCGAACTCACCGACCCCGACCCGCCCACCCCATTCCGGCTGCGCACCGCCGCCCGCGCCTACCAAGCTGCCTTCCACGACCTCGCCCACCGCGCGGCCTAACACGCCGGGACGAACCTGGAGGTGACCCACGAACCACATACTTGACTCGATCATGACGTCCCTGCCGTCTAAGCCAGGCTAAGCACCGCCCCACGCTGAGAGCCGAAGCGCCATCTCGTCGATCTGGCGAAGCCCGATCACGCTGGCCCCCGGGGAAACCTGCGAAGGGCACCGGCGTGGCTGATCACCAGGTGTTGTCGATCCCGGCTCCGGTGCAGCCGTGTGCCGCGCGAGGATCGGCCGGAGGCCGCACCCCCGCGCGGCGCGCTTGCGGCTGCAACAACGCTGGCCGGAAGCGGCACCGCAAGCGCCGCCTTGAAGGAGAAAGGAAACTCTGGAACACGGACGCTGCTGCACCTGCCCGGGGCTGATGCGGCACAGCTTTGTCTCGCTCCTGTCGGACTCCGGAGTGACCCTGGAAGCCCTCTCCCACCTAATGGTGACCCGCCGGGCCGCGATAGGGATGGCTCGGTGCCGGTAGCCGCCAGTGGGTGGTTTTAAGTGGTGGGTGCATCACCGTCTGAGGCCGAGGCCGCCTACATCCTACACCGCCGGGTGCCTTCGCTCAGATGGTTTCTAGTTCCGAATTCCGCACCAGGCCGCAAACCCTCGGATGCTTTCTGAGCTGCGGGCTTCTTCGCGGGCTAGTACCCGGATGGTTTCGTGCACCATGGGGTGGTAGCGGGTTTGGGTTGGAGCTACGTCCTTGGCTTGGCGTAGCGCGTCCGCGACAGCGAGTTCGACTGACCCAACGCCGCAGAGTGGTCGCCTTACATCCGCTCGAGTGCCGCGATCCCGAGTAGGCTCAGGCCCTCTCGCAGGGTCCGGGCGGTGAGTTGGCATAGGGCGATCCGGTTGGCCCGGGTGGGTGCTGCGGCGGTGAGCACGGGGCAGGCTTCGTAGAAGTCGGTGAACGCCTTGGCCAGTTCGTAGAGGTGCCCGCAGAGGCGGTGCGGCTCGAGGAGTCGGCCGACCTCGGCGACCACGTCACCGAAAGCGTCCAGGGTGAGGGCGAGGGCGCGTTCGGCGGGGTGCAGGGGCTGGGTTGGGTCGACCGTGGTGGGGCGGTCGTCGGCCTTGCGCAGGATGGCGCAGATCCTGGTGTGGGCGTACTGGAGGTAGACGCCGGTGTTGCCGGAGAACGACACCATGCGCTCGACGTCGAAGCTGTAGTCCTTGATGCGCGAGGTCGACAGGTCGGCGTACTTCACCGCCCCGATGCCGGCGTGCTCGGCGATCTGATCCAGCTCGGCGTCGCTGAGCTGGTGAGCCTTCTCGGCAACGGTCGAGCGGGCCTTCGCCACCGCGGCATCGAGCAGGTCCATCAGCTTGACGGTGCCGCCGGAACGGGTCTTGAACGGCCGCCCGTCCGGGCCGAGGACCGTGCCGAACGCGACGTGGACGGCCTCGACCTCCTCGGTCAGCCAGCCCGCGCGACGGGCGGCCTCGAAGATGAGCCGGAAATGCAGCGCTTGGCGGGCGTCGACCACGTAGAGCAGCCTGTCGGCTTTGAGATCGTGAATGCGATAGCGGATCGTGGCCAGATCGGTGGTGTCGTAGCCGTACCCGCCGTCCTTCTTCCGCACCATGAGCGTCACGGGGTTCCCGTCCGGCCCCACGACCTCCTCGGACGGCACGATCAGCGCACCGTCACTCTCCACCGCGATCCGGGACTGCGTCAGTTCGTCGACGACGTCGGGCAGCCATGCGTTGTAGAACGACTCACCAGCCGAGTCCGCGGGCTCGAGCAGGACGCCGAGCCGGTCGTAGATCTCGCGGAACGCCAGTTCGGATTCCGCGACGATCTCGCGCCAGCGTGCGATCGTCGCCTCGTCACCCGCTTGGAGAGCGACAACCCGCGCACGGGCGCGGTCGGCGAAGTCCGAGTCGGAGTCGAAGGTGGTTCGTGCGGCCCGGTACAGGCCGTCCAGGGCGGACACCGCCGAGGTGTCCCCCGCGAGCTGGTCGTGACGCCAGATGGCGTCGGGGTGCTCGTCGAGGTACTGGATGAGCATCCCGAACTGGGTGCCCCAGTCACCGAGATGGTTCTGCCGCACGACGTCGGCACCGAGGAAGGTCAGCACGCGGACGAGGCAGTCACCGATGATCGTGGTGCGCAGGTGCCCGACGTGCATCTCCTTGGCGATGTTCGGCGCGGAGTAGTCGACGACGGTGCGCTGACCCTGCTCGGGCGTGCCGATGCCCAGGCGCTCGTCGGCGAGACGTGCGGTCACCTGCTCCCACACCGCGGCATCCGGTACAGCGAGGTTCAGGAAGCCCGGGCCGGACACCGTCACCTCGGCGACGGGAGCGGACGCGTCGGCGCGCAGCGACTCGGCCACGTCGCGGGCAAGCTCCGCCGGCTTGGTCCGGGTGCGCTTGGCGAGGGCGAGCGCCGCGTTGGACTGGAAGTCCGCATGCTCGGAAGGGCGAACGACCGGGTCGGCGCCGCTCAGCTCGGGTCGGGTCCGCTCCAGAGCGCCGGAGACGGCGGCCTCCACCCGGCTGATCAGCGACGGCACCTCGTGCTCGTTCACCGTGCCTCCTCTCATTCCACTGCCGAGTGTTCCAGGCGCCCGCGACATCAGATCGGCGGTCGGGAGGAGTGCGGCGACGAGCCGGCGGCGCCGGGGTCCGTCCTGGCTGAAGCGGAGGCCGTCGACGCTGTGCACGGCTTGCTCGCCAACCAGGCAGGCAAGACCTCGCTGCACCGTGCCGTGCAGCACCGGGCCTGGCATGTAGCCGAGGAAGTCCTCCCCGGCGGCTCCGTCCCCGTTTGCGACGAGGACTTCCACGGCATCGGAGACAGTGAACTGGTCCCTGCTGTCGAGCAGGCACAGCGCGACCAGCGCGATCGCACGATCCGCGGCGGCCCGGTCGCGCTCGTACCGCACGAGGTCACCGCCAAGAAACACATGAGGCGTGGTCAGTGCGTTGAGGATCAGTCGGAACTTGAACACCGTGGAGTTGAGGAACGCGGATTCGACGATCACCGGCGGTATCCGAAGCCGACCCGCGGCGTCCACCTCGAACCCCCGCAGCGCCAGGGCGGAGTCCACCTCGGCGCTCGTCGCGTGCAGCTTGACCTCGTGCGAGACCTCGTCGTCGCGCCGTAGGCCGTGCTTGTCGTGCAGAGTGACGACGGCGTCCACGAGTGCCCGGAGTGCCGAGGGCGCCAGTGGCGCCCCGACGAACAGCAGGTCGAGGTCCGAACCGGCGGTGTGCCGCTCACGTGCATGCGAGCCGTAGGCGAGGCCGTACCCGGTATCGCCGACGAATCTCGCCCGGAGACCGGCGGCCTCGGACAGGGCCGCGTCGGCGAACGTCATCGCTGGCTCGGCAGGTGCAGCAAGGGGTCTGCGGTGGCGTGAAAGTCGATCACATGCACTCCACTCGGGATGAGCACTGTCCCGTTGGGGATCGTGCAGTCGCGGACGAACGCCCCGACCTCGCGCTGGACGTCGGGATCATCGACGAGCGTCGGGAAGTCCTTGAGGTGGAGGTGGTTGAACCAGGCGTGGGCCGCTTCCTCGCTCGGCGCAACCGCGACACCGCCGCGCCGGGTGTGTGTCAACCATCCCACCCCGCGATCCTCCGCGGCGCGCAGCTCGTCGAGGAGCAACTGCCGGGTGTAGGCGCGGCCACCGTCCGGGAACGGCGCGATCCGCTCCCACAGCCTGGTCACCAGCCGTTGCTCCCGTGTCTCGGAGTCGAAGAAGAGCGCCAGGAGGTGACCGCCGGGTGCGACGAGAGCGAGGAGATCCTGAACGAGGCGGCCCGCCGATGCGCGCGCGGTCACCACGTCGGCTACCGGTCGGATGCCGTCCTCGGTCATCGCCTCGAAGAACTCGCCCAGCGGGTAGCTGAGCGACCAGAACGCACCGACGACATCGAACGCTTCACCGAGGCCCTCGTCGAGCAGCTGAGCCACGGCGGCTTGCGTGCGCAGACAGCGCGTCTCGGCCCGGGGAAACCGGGTCTCGAAGGCCGCGATCATCGACCTGCTGCTGTCGATACCCACCAGTCGCCGCGCGTGCGGAGCGAGGCAAGACGTGACCCGGCCCGTTCCACATCCGAACTCGGCGATGGTCAGCTCACCGCGCTCGCCCGGCTCACCGAAGTGCTCGGCCATCAACCGTCCCACGAGGTCAACGTCATCGACGCCGCCGTAGTAGTGGGGCGCCAGGACGGCGTCGTAGAGATCCGCGGAGCGGTACACGGCCCTGAACCCGCTCAACGCTCGCCGCTCTCGTAGCGCTCGCCGAGCGAAAGCACGTAGTCCAAGACTCCGGTCATGTGGTGCTGCTCGATGTGAGGGTTGGCGGCCATGAAACGCAGCGGGTACAGCGTGGCGCCGCGCCGTACCGCCCCGGTGTCGTCCGGGATGCTGAACTGGTGCAGATGCCATGATCCTTCGTCCAGCATGCGACCGTGAATCCAGCGGTTCATCGCATTGAGGCCGGCCACGTCCGGGTTCCGGGGATCGGACCCCGCCGGCCGGCACATGAAGGAGACCGCGAGCAGATCGGGATCGTGCAGGCGGACCAGGCGCGGAGTCGCGTCGACCAGGTCTGTGAACCGCCGCGCTGTCTCGACCCGGTGCTCGGCCATCCGCGCGAGTCCTTCCCGGCCGTGTGCGCGCATCGTCATCCAAAGCTTGAGCGATGACCAGCCCTTGGTGCCGATGAACGGTGTGACCTGCCCGAACGCGAACTCCTCCTGCATGATCAGGTCGGAGTAACTCGAGATCGCACGCAGGCTCGCCGGGGTCCGAACCAGCAACGCGCTCAGGCTGTACGGGACCGCCAGCACCTTGTGCGGATCGACCGTCACGCTGTCGAAGCACTCGATGCCGTCGATCTTGCCCCGCAGCCGGTCGCTGAAGGCGCACAACAGCCCCCAGCACGCGTCCGCGTGCAGCCAGATCCGCTCGTCCGCCGCCCGCACGACGTCGTGCACTGCATCAAGATCGTCGATCGTCTGTGTGCGGCTGTCACCCGCGTAGGCCACCACCGCCATCACCCGACCGGCGTGGTTCCGCAGCGCGCGGGCCAGCGCGTGCAGGTCGTACCGGTAGCCGTCGGTGTCGATCTCGATGACCTGGCCGCCGACGCCGATCCAGGTCAACGCGCTCTTCACGCTGTAGTGCCCGATACCACGGGGAACCACGATGGCGAACTGCGTGGGATCAGTAACGCCGTGCTCCATCGTCCCGGGCACCTTGTGCTCCCGCGCGAGCATCATCGCGACCGTGTTGCTCATTGTGCCGCCGTGCGTCACCAGCCCGCCGACGTCCCACACCGTGGTTACATCATGGACCGCGGGGTTCGCGAAGCCGATCAGCTCTCGTAGCCACCGCAGCACAGCGATCTCGACAAACGTGGCACTCGGGGAGTCGAAGCTCTGGTTGATCAGGTTCTGTTGCGTCAACATCGCCAACACGTCTCCGACGAGCGCGGCGAGGTCATCGCCAGTGTCGCCGAAACCGAGGAACCGTGGGCTGGCCTCGTTCTTGCACAGCGGCAGCACCGTCTCGACGAACTCGCGCAGCACCTGCTCCACGCTGCTCGACAGCTCAGGCAGTGCCGAGACGATCAGGTCCCGAGCGCGATCAGGCGCGAGTCGCGCGTGGAAGATCTCTGGCTGAAGCTTGAAGCGAAGCCCCACATCGAGGGCACTCGCGAGCATCGCTGCGGCCCTGCCGTGATCAACCCCGCTGCCCATGAAGACCTCGTCGACATCTGAACGCTGCACGCGATCTCCCCTCCGCTGCGCGACGAGCGAGTACCTGGTCGTGCTGAGCACACGCCCGAGCCGTCACGGTAGGTGATCCCGTGATCGCCGCGGCGCGATGTGGAGACGTTCACCTCCGCAACGGCCTGGGCGTCGCGCTCCACGCCGCATCGGGCAGAATGCCGCCCGTGCTGGCCCGCCACGTGTCGACGCACGAGCCCTGGATGCGACGCGCCCTGCAACTCGCGCAGACCTTGGGAGACCCGGGCGCAGGCGACCCTCCGGTGGGGGCGGTGGTCTACGGGCCCGATGGGATCGAGATCGGTGCCGGCCACCACGACCGCGGCCGCACCAACGACCCGACGGCGTACGCGGAGATCACCGCACTTCGTCAGGCTGCTCGTACGCTCGGCACCTGGCAACTGACGGGCTGCACCGTCGTGACCACTCTGGAGCCCGGCACGATGTCCGCAGGCGCCCTCGTCCTCGCGCGCGTCCCCCGTCTGATGATCGGATCATGGGATCGGCACAACGGCGCCGTGTGCTCGGTCTGGGACCTCGTCCGGGATCGGCGTCTGAACCACTTCGTCGAAGTCATCCCCGAGGTACTAATTAGTTCATTAGTTTCTGGACCTGGGGGCACTATTGTGCAATACTTGGGACATGGCTAAGAAGGGTCGGCGGGCGACCAACGAGGAACGGCTCGCCGCTATCCGGATGTATGAGAACGG
>JALYQB010000347.1 GCA_030856045.1 Actinomycetota bacterium | reverse complement strand
GTGTCTGCGGGATCTTGATGTTTGGGTCCTGTAGATCTTGTTCATGTTTGATCGTCATGATCTGACCGACGCTGAGTGGAAGCGTCTGGAGTCGTTGTTGCCGGATCGGACCCCTCGTCGGGGTGGGCGGTGGATAGATCACCGGCCGGTGGTGAACGGGGTGTTGTGGCGGACTCGTACGGGGGCGCCGTGGCGGGATGTGCCGGCGTTCTACGGGAATTGGAAGACGGTGTACTCGCGGCATCGTCGCTGGTCAGGTGATGGTACGTGGGAGGAGATCCTGGATCGGTTGCGGGCGGGGTGTGATCAGGACCAGGGTTCGGAGTGGACGGTGGGGATCGACTCGACGGTGGTCCGGGCGCATCAGCACGCGGCGGGGGCGCGTCATGAGCCGCCCCAGGACATCCCCGCGGCACGGCTGGCGCCGTGGTTGCCCGAGCCGGTTGGGCAACCGTCGGTCGCGCCGGGCCAGGTCGCGGAACCACCGGTGGACCCGGATCCGGATGCGGAGCTGGGCCTGGTCGCGCAGGGGTCGGTCGTTGCGGTCCCGGCGGGTGTCACAGGGGGCTGGGTCGAATGACAAGAATTCGGCGACCGAGGCGCCAGCCGAACCGACACCACCCGAACCGACACCAGCCGAACCGCCAGCCGAACCGGTGGTCGAGCCGGTGGCCGAACCCGTGGTCGAGTCGGTGGTGGGCGTTGATCGGGAGGGGTTGGGGCGTTCCCGCGGCGGGTTGAGTACGAAGATTCACCTGCTGGCCGACTCCCGGTGCCGGCCGTTGGCCCGGGGGATCACCGCGGGTCAGCGCCACGACTCGGTGGCGTTCGAGCGGTTGATGGGGCAGTTGCGGATCCGCCGGCTCGGGCGTGGTCGGCCGCGGACCCGACCCGATCGGCTGTTGGCGGACAAGGCGTACTCGAACCGGAAGATCCGCGTTCACCTGCGCCGACGCAAGATCAAGGCGACGATCCCGGAGAAGAGCAACCAGCTCAAGGCCCGCGCCAAGAAGGGTTCTCGTGGTGGACGGCCGCTGGCGTTCGACACCGAGGCGTACAAGGCCCGCAACACCGTCGAACGCAGCAACAACAAGCTCAAGGGCTTCCGGGCCGTGGCCATGCGCACCGACAAGCGCGAGTTCGTCTTCCGGGGCACCGTCGACGTGGCCACGATCAAGATCTGGCTCCGCGACCCAGCAAACCAAGATCCATCAGACACGCCCTAACCGAACCAGGGTGCTCTTGCCGCACTGACGCACCGTTGATCAGGACCACTCGGGTGTCCTGCAGTGCCTCGCTACGCACAGCGTGATCCACGCCTATTTCGCCGCTGCTGACGTGCGCGATCTGCCGCCAACTGAGTGCGCAACCTGCCGCATGATCGCTGCCTGACCCACGAGCGACCGCGGTGACCGCGGCGCTAGGGTCCTCGGGATGGCTTCCCATCCCCTGCAAACCGGCTCCGTTGTCCCTCCCGCCATGACCTCCGCCTCCGTTGCCGCCGCAGCCCGGCACTGCGAGGCACTCAGCCAAGCGCGCCGCCTGGCCACCTGGGTGGGCGAAGGCAAGCCCGTCACGCCCAAGCACGTGCTGCGCCCGCGCGACGTGCCGGCGGCGGCACAAGTCCTGAATATCCCGGTGCCGGCACGGATAAACACAACCGCGAACATCCGAGCCCTGCACCGCCCATGGAAAGTCGCCCTGGCGATCGACTTCCTCCGGATCGTCGATGGTCACGCCGTGACCGGCCCGGCACTCGGGCAGTGGCCCGACACTGACGACACCACCGTGCGCGAACTGTGGCTCACCGGGCTGACCGCCGCGTCCGCAGCCGACGCCGGCAGCGAGGACGAAGCCGGCGCGGCCGCGTTCTCCCGACTCATACTGGGGGCGCTCGCCACGGCCCCACCGCCGTCCGTCGTCGAGCTTTGGGAGCGCGCACGCAACGCGCTCATCTCCGAGGACTCGTATACCGCCGATCCGCTCTTCGCCGCCTATCGCTACAAACACGGTGAGCCCTTCACGGTGCCCGACCTGCTGATCGAGTTCGGCGCCGCCACGCGAAACGGCGCGCAGCTGGAGATGACCCCGCTCGGCCACTGGGCATTGCAGGAGATGCACGCGCGCAGGCCCAAGCCGATCACTGCGGACCTTCCGGCGGACGAACTACTCGCCCGACTCGCCGACATCGACGAGGACGACGCGTGGCATGC
>JALYQB010000338.1 GCA_030856045.1 Actinomycetota bacterium | reverse complement strand
CCGACCTCGATGATGTCGGCGTCGGGGGTTGAAGCGAGGATCGGCGAGTGGGTGGCGCATACGACCTGGGCGCCGGACTGGCCCAGTTCGTGCATCAGGGCGACCAACGGGTAGTCGGTGATGACCGCGGTCCAGAACGACTTAGACGGTACCTTGTACTGACTTGCTGCGATACACAATGTACCCACAAGCAGCGATGACTAGCCGAACTCGCGGATGAACATATAGGACGTCGTCCCCTTGTTGGACCGAGTGTTCCGCGATCTTGTCTTACTGTAACGACACCCCGAATTATGGTTTCTGGTCCGGATCTTCGGTGTTAAGGGTTTCTAAGCGGGCACGCACGTCGGCCGCCTGAGGATCGCGGAGTTCCTCGAAGATGACCAGTGCCTGGCACCAGGATGCACGCGCTGCTTCCAGTTGACCGGTGTCGTGGAAGACATCACCAAGATGGCGCATGGTCCGACCTTCGCCCCAGCGATCGCTGATCTCGCGGTAGACGTTTAGGGTCTGCTGGTAGTGGTCCAGGGCTTCGTCGAATCGCCCCAGGCTTCGGTAGGTAGTACCAAGACTGCTCAGAGTCCAGGCTTCGCCGTCGGGGTCGCCCATCTCGCGGCGGACTCGAAGGGCCTGCTGGTAGTGCTCGAAGGCTTCTTCGATGCGCCCTAGGCTCCGGTAGGTGGTAGCAAGGCTGTGCAGGGCCCAGGCTTCCCCATACTGCTTACCCATCTCGCGGCCTCTGGCTAGGGCCTGCTGGTAGTGGTCCAGGGCTTCGTCGAACCGCCCTAGGCTCCGATAGGTGGTACCAAGGTTGTACAGGGTCCAGCCTTCGCCCCAACGGTCGTCGAGGTCGCACCAGGCGGCCAGGGCTTGCTGCAAGTGGTCCAGGGCTTCGTCGAACCGCCCCAGGCCCCGGTAGCTGTCACCAAGGTTGTTGGCGATCCAGGCCTGACCGTGTTTGTCGTTCAGGTAGTGAGTTGCGGCAAGACCGATCTCGTGGGTGGTGATCCAGTCAACCCAGTGTCCGCGCAGCCGGAAGAAACGCCACATGACAGCTGGGAGCTTCCAGGCGATGACATGCTGACCGCACTGTGCGGCGTGGCGGGTAGCGGCTACCAGATTGGCACGTTCGACTTCGCACCATTCCAGCGCCTGGTGGTAGGTGGTGAAGGCCAGCGGCGAATTATCCAATGGGGGAGAGTCAAGCGAAACGTCGCGCCATTGTGGGGTGAGGACACGTCCGGCGGCATCAGCGGTGTGTAGATACCAGTTCAGCAGGCGGCACACAGCGATGTCACGATCGTGGTCTGTCTCCTCGGCAGCGGCGCATTCGGCCGCATAGATGCGCAACAGGTCGTGAAACCGGTACCGGTCGCGCCCGGTGTCTTCTAGCAGGTGCACGCCGGTCAAGCTATCCAGCAACCGTTGGGCTCGCGGAGTGGTGGTGCCGGCGAGCGCGGCGGCGGCCGGGACGCTGATGGTGGGGCCGGCGTGCAGGCCCAGCAGCCGGAACATGCGGGCGTCCTCTGGCGGTAGAGCACGGTAGGACCAGGAAAACAGCGAGCGCACGGCTGTGATCTCGTCATCGTCGGTGACCAGTGCATCCAGGCGGTCACCTTCGTTGCCGAACTCGTCGGTCAGGTCTGCGAGTGTGATGTGGGGATGGCTGGCGACCCGTTCGGCGGCGATCCGCAACGTCAGGGGCAGATAGTCGCACTGTCGGGCGAGCTTGACCGCTGCGTCGGGTTCGGCGTCGACGCGGACCGCCCCGATGGTCTGCCGCAGCAGCATGATCGCCTCGGCTGGGGGCAGTGCGTCGAGTGTGACCCGGTGGGCACCGTCGCGGGCGATGAGCCCGGATAAGCGGCTACGGCTGGTCACCACCGCCAGGCAGCCAGGCGAACCCGCCAGTAGTGGGCGAACCTGCTCCGCGGTGTTGGCGTTGTCCAACACCGCCAACACCCGCCGCCCATTCAGCAGCGATCGGAACAACCCCGCCTGCGCCTCCACCCTGGTGGGAATCTTTTCGTGGGGTACGTCGAGGGTACGCAGGAACTCGTCCAAGGCCTGCCCGGGGGTGACCGGCGGGCTGCGGTCGTAGCCGCGCAGGTTCACATACAACTGCCCGTCGGGGAACTGATCCTGGACCCGGTGGGCCCACCGCACCGCTAGTGCGGTCTTGCCCACCCCCGCGGCACCGGCGATCACAAAGATCATCACGGCGGTCGACCCCCCAGCCGTGACGGCAAGGAGGTGGTCGAGTTCGGTCAGCTCTTTCGCCCGGCCGGTGAAGACGTCCACGTTTGCCGGCAGCTGCGCCGGCACCACCCGCGTCCGCTCCGCCGACCTGGCCGTGTCGTCCGGCCGGCCCGGGCGGTTGAGCTCGCTGCACACCTGCACGAGCACGTCGTGGCGCCGACGCCAGAAGGCGACGGCGTGCTCGTCATTGCCGGTGCACGCACGGACCAGTGGCTCGACCAGGCGGTCCCACTCCGGTGGTCGGATGATCCGACCACCCAAGATCGCATACAGCTGGGACCTGCTGTAACCCAGCTGGTGGGCCAGCTCCGCCCGGTCGAGTTCGCAACGTTGCTGCAGCTGCTTCAACCCAGCACAAAAGTCCGCAACCGGGCCCGACTTCCCTTCCCCTGCCACGGCACCCCCCCGGGTTCCACAAGGCGTCCGGTGTTGTCCGACACCAGACAGCCGCACACACCGCACAACCAGTATCAACGCGGGCCGAGTCCGGACTTGATCCGATGTTACGGACAGTACCTCCTCCGGTGGGCTTCGGTGGTCTTACACGGACGATCGAAGGGAGCCGACCGTGCACATCCGTAGCAGCCTTACCTGTCGAGTTCCGGTCAACGCGCCGACAGGGTCACAACCAGCACAGGTAGGTGGCGGTACCTCTGCACGGTCAGGCTCACGGGCTCCCAGAGCCTCTCAGGCAGCAACGGAGGGACACCCATGAAGGAAATGATCTTGCTGTTCGTGGTGTGGTCCTTCACCACATTGGCAGTCGGCGTCCTCCTGGGCACCCGCTTCGAAGAGATCAACCTGCGGGTGCGAGAGCGGCGGCTCGCCGAGGAACGACGACGGGTGACCGCTCAGAGCCGTGCTCTGAAGGCACACCACGAGGTGAACAACCTGATCTGGCAGGCGCAGAACGAGATCCGGCAAGCCGCACTATTGCAGGCCCATGATCTGCCCATCGACATCCACCTAGAACCCGAGGCCCCCACGGCCCCCAGCTACCGGGCCGGGAGCGTCGGAACCCCGGTCAACGGCTCGCACGCCGCTGCTGGGGTAGCCACACCCTGATGATGGCCTGTCGCCCGCGGATAACCGCACCGTGCGCGAGCAGTTCCTCATCGAGCTTACCGAGGAGCGCCTCGCCCAGGTCACCGCTCTGGCCGGACTGAACCGGCTGTTCACCGCCTGGGATCGAGATCGTCTATCACCCCAGCATCCATTCCGGGACCGAGGCGCCGCCGCTGTGCCGCTGGTCACAGGGTGTGCTTGATCCGCTGCCCCGTCCCAGTGAGGGCCCCCTCAGTGCGATGACGTGGGGTAGGACGTAGGGGGATGACGTCAATCCGCAACGGGTCGTCGAGGCCCAACGACGGCCTGCGCCAGGACCAGCGCGCACCAGGCTCCGGTTCTAGTTCCGACAGCATGACCAGCCATCTCGGATCAGCCGTCGTGGCTATCTGACCCGCTGGCTGTCCAGCGCAGGACGTCGATGGACGGTGGGTCAGCGGGTGACGGTGGCAAGGAAGGATCGCCACTGCGCGGTGGTGACGGCCAGAGTGGGGCCGTCGGGGTCCTTGGAGTCACGCACCAGCACACCGTCCGGCGCGGGCGCAACCTCGACGCAGTCGCCGTGGGAGGCGCTGTAGCTGCTCGTGCGCCAGCCGACCTCGACGCAGCCGCCGCTGGAGGCGCTATAGCTGCTCGTGCGCCAGGCGACGCCGCCCGGCTCAGGGGTGGTTGTCATGGTCCTCGCGATCCGGGTAGAGCTCGGTTGCCACCGTGGCAATCAGCTCCCTCGATTCTCCCTCGCCGAGCGCGGTCTCGGCCAGCGCGCCCAGGATGCGCCGGTAGGCCCGGGTCTCCTCCGGCTTCTCCAGGAACAGGCTGGAGGTCTCGCTCTCCAGGTAGGCCACCGGCTTGAACTCGGCGAACTCCATCATGGTGAACGAGCCATTGATGGCGGCGTGCGCGCC
>JALYQB010000335.1 GCA_030856045.1 Actinomycetota bacterium | reverse complement strand
AGGCGCTGCGCGGCAAGCTGATGACGGCGAACCCTCCGAGGGGACACCAACAGGACACCTTCCTGGAGCTCGTACCGACAGGAATTGTCCTCGGGCAGCGCGACCCACTCATCCAGGGTCATCAGCGACCCCGGGTGGCGCAGCGGCATGGGCAATGGGCACGTCCTCAGCAGTGTCAGCAGGCACCGGCTGGTGGCGCTCAGTATGCCGCACTCACGGGGGGCCCGGCCGGTCGCCGGGAGCTGCGGGCGGGCTTGCTCAACCAGCGACCGGCCGGGGTCTGGGGGCGACATCCACCAGGGATGTCGTTCATTCCGAGCTGCTCACCGGGCACCCTGCGCGTCACCGAGCAACCCGACCATCTGTGCTGCATCCGGGCCGGTTCCTCCGCTGCTCCGCCTGATCATGGACAGCGAGCAGCCAATCGAGCCGGTCACGGCGTCCTCGCCGTTGGTCATGAGCCCGTCCCGTCGTTCGGAGCCGTGGCTACCACCTGCGCCGATCGGAAGACCCAGTCGGCATGCTGGAACCCGCGCCGGACCACCCGGGCGACCTCCATCGACCCGTCTGGAGCCGCTTCACCCTCCACACCGACGACCTCGTGCCGGGTGAGGTCGACCTGCCCCGTCGCGGCGACGGTCCCGACCCCGTGTCGGTCGAGCACATCGAGTAGCTCGTCGCGGACCGACGCGGCGAACTCGGGGTCCGGACCCTCGTAGGAGTCGAGCCGATCGACCACCAGCGCAAGGCCCACGACGACGGGGTGCAGGAACTGGCGGAACGGCCCGACCTCCGCCGCGCGAGCCCGCTCCTGGGCCTCGTCGACCATCCGGCGCTTGTCTCGGTCATCGAGCAGCCGCCTGCGAAACAGATCGGTCAGCTCGTCGAGGCGGGCCTCGATGCTCCCCGGCGCTGCCGGGTCGCCGACGTCGTGACTCACTGAACCCCCAGCTTGCTCATCGTCTGCCGCATGCGCTGGACATCGTCGCGGTCGAGGTTGGCCTCTCGGTCGATCTCGAACTCGCCCAGGTGCTGGTCGGAGGTCCGATCGATCACTTCCACGTGGATCATCCCGTCGATGTCGTAAGCCATGACGATCTCGACAGGTGCGCCGACGGGATAGGGCGGGATCTTCAGGACGCTCTCCCCGATGACCGTGACGTACGCGACGTCGCGGTCGTCGCCCTCGGTGACCTGCACCTTCAGCTCAGTCTGGTTGTCGGCTACCGTGGCGTACATCTCGCTGCGCTTCGTCGGGATCTTGCTGTTGTGCGGAATGATGATCGAGTTGTAATCGGTCATCCGGCCCATCGACTCCTCCACGGCGATGGTGCCGAGGCTCTGCGACGTCACGTCCCGCACCACGAGGGGACGATCCAACGCCAGCGCTGAACTCTGGCCGCCGGCCTCGGTGACGGTGATGTCGGCCTGGATCGCGGCACCGAGGGCGACCGCCTCGTCGGGGTTGACCGAGAGCTCGGACTGCTTGCCGGTGACGCGCTGGACGAGCGCGCCGACCATCGGCATCCGCGTGGAGCCGCCGACCAGCAGGACCCGGTCGATGTCTGTGTAGGACATTCTGGCGTCGTCGAGCGCCTCGTCCATCATGTCGTGGGTGCGTTGCAGGAGGTCGGCGGTCAACGACTCGAACTGCTGCCGGGTCACCGTGATCTGGAAGTTCTGCGCCTCGGCCGAGACGAACACTCGCGCCTGCTCCGTGGTAGAGAGCATCCGCTTGGTCATCTCACACTTCTCGCGAAGATCCTCCTCGAGCCTGCCGTCATCGAACAGGTCTGGACCGCCCTGCGCGGCGACCTGCTCGTTGACCCACCGCATCAACGCATTGTCGAAGTCGAACCCGCCGAGGTTGCGGTCCCCGGTTGTCGACGAGACGTCGAAGACGCTGTCGGCGATGCGGAGCACCGTGACGTCGAATGTGCCTCCACCGAGGTCGTAGACCAGGCATGTGCCGGGGTCAGCCTGGTCGAGGCCGTAGGCAAGCGCCGCAGCGGTGGGCTCGTTGAGCACCCGGAGGACGTTGAACCCGGCGATGGTGCCCGCGTCCATGGTTGCCCGCCTACGGGCGTCGTCGAAGTAGGCCGGCACGGTGATGACGGCGTCCGGGCACGGTCTGCCCAGTGCCATCTCGGCGTCCTCCTTGAGCCGCTTGAGGATCACCGCCGAGACCTGCTCTGCCGTGTACTCCTGCCCGGTGGATGTCGCGAATCGCCAGCTGGCATCCCCCATGTTCCGCTTGACGAACTGGACGACGTCCTTCGGTGCCATGACCGCGGAGCGCTTCGCCATCGTCCCTACCAGCGGCTGGTCGCCCTGGAAGAGCACCACCGACGGCGTGATCGTCTCGCCCTCCCGGTTCTTGATAATTTCCGGCCGACCGTTGGCGTTGACGGCGGCAACGGCCGAGAACGTCGTGCCCAGATCGATACCGATCGGGTGTGTCACCGGTTCTCCCTTCGTCGATCCACGATCGTCACGACAGCGCCCGCTTGTTGTGCTTCCACTGCGGCACCCAGAACAGCTTGGACACCCCGTACCCGACGAGCCCGAACACCAGCAACAGCAAGAAACCGGCGCCGGGGTTCTCTCCGAACGAACCCAGCGCGACGAGGATCCCGATGATCGGCGCCAGCAACACGACGGCGACGGCCCCCAACCCTCTATCGGCCAGGAATGGGGGCGGACTGAACTTGACGTTCTTGCAGGCGTCGATGTAGTCGGTGATGCCGTTCAGCGCACTTTTCAGCTCGGGATCGAGATGGGGAAGTCCCTTCGCGCGCTCGACCATGGCCTCCATCCTGACGATCTCCTCAGCCGAGGTGATCATGTAACCGTCGTCGTCGCGGTGCGCCGGTACCAGCTCGGCCATGCGGGCAAGAGTCTCCGCGAGGACGCAGTTGACGAGCTCCTCGTCCGGGTGCGCCCGGTACACCTCCTCGATGATCGGCAGCGCCTTGCCAGGCAAGTCGTTCTGCACGTACACACCTGCGACAGAGAGCCGGTACACGAAGTCCGACGGGTCGAGCCGGGACGCGGCCTCGTACGCGGTCAGCGCGTCCTTCCATCGCTGCATCTGCTCGCAGACCGAGCCCAGGTCGAAGTGGTACTGGGCGTTGTTCGAATCGATCTCGGCGGCCTGGCGTGTCTCATACAGCGCGTCATTGAGGTGGCCGAGGCCGGCGTTCGCCCGCCCCCGCAGGTTCCAGGCGACGGCGGAGTTCCCCTCGGTCTGCGTCGCCTCCCGGGCCGCATAGGCGGCGGCGTGGTAATCGTTCTGCGCCAGATACTCCTCGCCGAGGGCGAGCCAGTTCCGGCCGTCGGCCTGCATGGTCGGCCGTGGGCTCTGCGTCTGCTGGGTGGACAGCCGCCGGTCGTACGCCGACCGCCTGCCCGAATCGAGAAGGTTCTCGCGGGCAGCGGCCAAGTGCTGCATGCGCAGCTCGGCCTCCTGGCGCTTGCTCAAGTCGGGGGACCCGGTGCGCCTCCGCCAGGTCCGGATCTCCTCCTTGATCTTTTGCTCGATCGTCTCCACGTCCGCGGTCGGCGGCAGGCCGAGGATCTCGTAGTAGTTCACGAAGACGTCAGTGGGCGCTACGGTCATCTGGACCTCCGGCTAAGAATGACGGGCGAGCACAAGGGTGACAGAGACATCGTCGGTGTCCGGCCCGGCGGTGCGTCATGACGTCCCCCTCGGCGTTGCAGGCCACGGGCGGCGTGACCACCGCGTCTCACCGCCCAGGTGGCGGCACGGTTGACGTCGCCGGCATCGGACGATTCGTTACTCCGAATGCTGCCGGGGTAGCTGTTTGAGCGTGCGGTTGACACTGGTGTTCGACCCGCGCCGCTCACCGCAAACCCACATCCAGAAGGAGGCCGAGCTGCTCTCTGTCGGAGGACAGCACCGGAACCCGCACATCCGAGGCGAACTCGGGTCACCGGCCTACCCAGACCCCGAGAAGACCGCACCCAAAGATCATCAGCGACGCACGGGGCTCAACTCACTGCACTACTCGCGGAACGGTCAGAAGGCGGCGTCGAGCGCCAGCTGCCGCACGTCGGGCAGGTGGGAGTCCAGCTCGCCGCTCTCGAACCGGCACATGCCGATCGCGTGCCAGAACTGTCCGCCGACATCCCCTTCGAGCTTGTAGCGGCCGTCCGGTGCCAGCGAGCGCCGCCCACCCTTCGGGCAGCCCGAGCAGGGTCAGCCGCGCCACTGGCCGCTCACCGGTGACCGACCACAGTCGCGTGGTCCCGTCGTCACCGCCGGTCGCCAGCAGGTCCCCTGACGCCACCAGCGTGGCGGCGCGTATCCGCCTTGACACGCTGTCGCTGGTACTGGTCGGCGTCACCGCCGAGGACAGGCATGGGTCACCCAAACCTCCCGCGACGAGGGCGTTGACGCGGTCGCCGTCAATGAGGATCCACTTGTCGGCGGGGGCTGCGCGATCCAAGCCAAGCGCTACAAGAACGTCGTCGGAGTGGAAGCGGTTCAAGCGCTGGCCGGCGTCATGAACGGCAAGGCGGCCACCAAAGGGATCCTCGTCACCACTTCCTGGTTCGGCAAAGCGAGCAGGGATCTCGTCGCCCGCAACGGGCGCATGGAACTAATTGACGGACGCAACCTCACGTCAATGCTGCTAGAGCATCTCGGACTCGACGTCCTGATCGGCCTGCCCAAACTCCCATCGGGCTGGGAACCACAAGACCTCACATACAGTAGAAGACTCCAACCGGGCGAGCTCCGACCGGGGATGGGCGTGCAGCTCTGCGGCGTCGCTTGGACGCAGCACCCGCGTTGGACCTATCAACAGCGGGGTCGGACCGGTGATCTCATGCCGCTGGATCCCCTGCAGGCACCCGGGCTCACCTTGACATCGATCGGCGGTGGCCGCCGAGGAGGCCGGACGTTGCGCGGGCCGTAGGATAGGATGGGTCGATGAGCGAGGCTGCGCTCGACCTGGAACTCGTGGTGTCTGGAGACCGGGCGGTGACGATCCCTCCTACCGAGCTGGCACGGCTGTCGGCGGCGGTGCCCGGCCAGCGCGTCCGAGTGCGTATCGAGAAGGCGCCCGCGGCTCGCCGGGCGCTGCTTGGCGCATTCGCGAAGCTGGGCCGGACCACGCTGACCATTGACGACTTCGACGCCATGTCCGATGAGCTCTGGGCCGGAAGCGGTTACGGCCGCGACTGAGGCGGCGAGCCCTGCCCGGTCGTCCGTCGTCGTCGATACCCATGTCCTGATCTGGTACACCACCGCGCCGAATATGCTCTCCGCAACCGCGCACCAGATGCTGGAAGACATCATCACCGCTGGTCAGCCCATCGTCATCGCAGCTGTCTCGTTGATCGAACTCATCTACGTCGCCGAGAAGCGCTCGGACAGCATCGATGCGGAGACCCTGCGGGAACTGCTGGCCTCGATCCAGGCGAGTGACTCCCCGGTCGCCGTAGCGCCGATGACCGTGGATGTGACGCACCACATGCTCTCCGTCAGCCGGGCGCAGGTTCGCGACCCGTTCGACCGCGCGATCGTCGCTACTGCCCAAGCGTGGAGCCTGCCGCTGCTGACCAAGGACAGCACCCTGACCCGCCACTTCCCCGAACTCTGCGTGTGGTGATCGCGGACTTGCCCAGGCACCACATACCAACAGCCGCGACCGACCCGTCCCCTAGGAGGGCGCTGAATAAGTCGGTTCGCGGCAAGTTCGCAAGCCGCTGACCTGGGTCTTTGCAGGTCGCAAGCCCCGGGAAACGGGGTTTTTCAGCAGCCTCCTAGAAGGCGGCGTCGAGCGCCAGCTGCCGCACGTCGGGCAGGTGGGAGTCCAGCTCGCCGCTCTCGAACCGGCACATGCCGATCGCGTGCCAGAACTGTCCGCCGACATCGCCTTCGAGCTTGTAGCGGCCGTCCGGTGCCAGCGCAGCCCACCCTTCGGGCAGCCCGAGCAGGGTCAGCCGTGGCACCGGCCGTTCGCCGGTGACCGACCACAGCCGGGTGGTCCCGTCGTCACCGCCGGTCGCCAGCAGATCCCCTGACGGGGCGAAGGTCACCGACCACACGCTGCGGCTGTGTCCCGTCAGGGTGTGCAGGTGCCGGCCGGACGACGGGTCCCACAGGCGGACGACGAGGTCGTCCCCGGCCGTGGCCAGCAGGGTGCCTGCGGGGTTGAACGCCGCCGTCCACAGCCGCCCGGTGTGCCGCCTCAGCTCGTGCCGGGTCTCCCCGGACCCGACGTCCCATACCCTGGCGGTGCTGTCCCAGGAGGCGCTCGCGACCACACCCTCGCCGAAGTCGACGGCGTAGACCCGGTCGGTGTGACCGTGCAGCGTCTGCAGCAGCTCCCCGGACTTCGCGTCCCACAGCCGGACCGCCGAGTCGTCACACCCGGTGGCGATCAGGGAGCCGTCGGCGCTGAACGCGATCGACCGCACCCGGCCGCGATGCTCGGCCAGGGTGTGCACCAGCCGACCGGTCGCGCGGTACCACAGCCGGACCGTGTCGTCGTCGTTCGCGGTGGCCAGCTCCTCCCCGGACGGGCTGAAGGCCACCGCCCAGATGGGCGCGGACTCCACGTCGAGGTGCCGTTCGTAGCGACCGGTATCCAGGTTCAGCAGGTTGAGCCGCCGGTCGTTGCCCACCGTCACCAGGCGGTTCCCGGCCGGACTGAAGATCGCGGCCTCCAGCATGATCAGACGATTGTCCGTGCCGATGGGCGGCTGCAGTTGCCGCCCGGTCGCCGGCTGCCAGAGCCGGACTCTCCCGTCGTTGCCGCTCGTGGCGAGCAGCGAACCGTCCGCGCTGAACCGGACCGAGGTGACCTGCCGCCCGTGCCCGGTCAGGGTGTGCCGGCACTGCCCCGTCGACGTGTCCCACAGCCGGGTGGTGAACTGGTCGTCGCTGACGGCGAGCTGTGCGCTGTCACGGCGGAACACGAACGGCCAGACCGACCCCGTGTGCCCACTGAGTGCGTGACGGAGCCGGCCGGTCGCGGTGTCCCACAGGCGAAGGGCTCCCGCGCTGTCCCCGGTGGCCAGCAGCTCCCCTGACGGGCTGAACGTCACCCAGTAGATCGCGGCATCGTGGCCGCTCAGCGTGTGACGGAGCGAGCCGGTCGCGGTGTCCCAGACCCGCACGCCGCCGTCGGTGTCGCCGCTGGCGAGCAGGGGCTCGTGCGGGTGGAAGGCCAGGGTGTAGACCTGCCCGGTATGGCCCGCCAGCGCCGAGATCAGGCGGTGGGTCGACGGATCCCACAGCCGTACGACGCCGTCCTGCCCACCGCTGGCGAGCAGGTCACGGCCGGGGCTGAAGGCGACCCGGTATACCGAACCGGCTGCGCCGGTGAGCTCGCCCCGCCCCTGCCCGGTCGCAACGTCCCAGAGCAGGACGCTCCCGTCTCGGTAGGCGGCGGCAACCAGCCGGTCACTGAAGGCGAGACTGAAGACGAGGCCGTGCCCCGCAGGCAACGTCAGGCGCAGTGCGCCGCTGTCGATGTCCCACAACCGCAACACGCCGTCGGCGTCCCCGGTGGCCAGCTCCCCGCCGTGCGGGCTGATCACCACTGGCCACGACCACTGCTCGTGCGCCTCGAGGACGTGCCGACAGTCGCCGGTGGCCGCGTCCCAGATGCGCACCGTGCCGTCGCTCGACCCGGTGACCAGGACGTCCTCGCCGTAGGTCACCAGGAAGACGCGGCCGCGATGTCCTTGCAGGGTGCGCAGCGGCAAGCCGGTCGCGGTGTCGCAGACGAGTACGCCACCGTCGTCGCTGCCGATCGCCAGCATGCCGCCGTCGCGGCTGTAGTCCAGAACCTGGGGGAGCCTGCCCATCTCGACGTGGAAGCCGTGCCGTACCCCGATCGCGGCCGGCGCGAACTCCGTGTCGATCGCCAGGCCCGGTGCCACCACCGCTGCCCCACGCAGCTCCGGAGCATCCGCTGGAAGGCCGGTCGCGTTGATGAGCGCCGCCCGGCTCCACCGGCTCCCGGTCACGGTCGCACCGGTGAGGTCCACCCGCGGCAGCCGGGCGCCGGTGAGGTCGGCACCGCGCAGGTCGGCACCGCTGAGCTGCGCCTCGTCCAGCCGGGCACCCACCAGGCGGGCGTTGCGCAGTACTGCGTTCGTGAGGTTGGTACCCACCATGCGGGCGCTGGTGAGATCGGCTCCGGTGAGGTCGACGTCGCGTAGCTCACGGTAGGAGAGATCCTCGCCTTTCAGGGACGCGCCCCGCAGGTCGGCGGTGGGCGGGGTACGCAGCCGGGTGATCACCTTGATGGCGTTGCCGCGCGCCACATCCTCGGCGCCTGCGTCGGCGAGCACGGCGTTCGCCCACGCCTGAGAGACACTCGGGTCGACGAGGTCGCAGAGGAACTCGACGGTCAACTGGGACAGCGGACGTTGTCGCAGCTGCGGGGCGGCGGCCGCGTCGGAGTTGAGCCCCCTGGCGATCACGTTGGCGACCAGCCACTCCACCACCGAGCTGTGGATGAAACCGAAAAGGCCCTCCTCGGTGCGTACCAGGAGGCTGCCCCTGCCGACCGCGAAGGTCATCTGCTCATGGGAGAGCCTGCCGCCTGCGAGGCCGGCGAGCGTCTCGGCCACCTCGGCGAGCTCGGCGAGCCGTAGATAGGAGTCGCCGGTCTCCCACAGGCGCAGGGCGAGCGTTGTGACGGCCTGCCACAGGTCGTCGATGCGCAGGCCCACTGCGGTACCGGCGCCGCCGACGGCCCGTTCTTCTTCGTAGCGCAGCCAGGACTGCAGAATCTCCTCGTACAGCCCGGCCGCGCTGATCGTGTGCCGCGCATCGGCCGCCGCGTGCAGCCGCGCCCCGTCCAGATCGGCGATGAAGCTGAGCATGCGCGGGTTCTGGGAGAGGCCGAGCAGGTCCTGGATGTTGTTGATCAGCTGGAAGCGGTCATCGGCCTGCTGCTCGTCGCCGCCGTAACGGTTGACGAGGTACGCGCGGATCTGGGCCGGGGTGAAGTCCTCGACACCGAGGATCCGCCGGTGGGGCAGCAGGCCGACCCGTTCACCCAGCGCGGTGAACACCTGGGCGTGCGACTTGAAGTGCTGCGTCCGGCTCGCCACGATGATCTTCGCCTTGTCCTGGGCGGCCTGCAGCAGCGTGTCGAGGTGGTCGGCGGCGCGGTCGTAGGTCAGCCGGGTGACCAGCTCGTCGAAGCCGTCGAACAGCAGCACGATCCTGCCCTCGCGCAGCATGTAGTCGAAGGCCTTGAGGTCGATCAGTTCCTCACCGTGGTTGGCCAGATGGGCGGCGACCAGCCCGTGGACCGAATGCGCCTTGTTCAGGGCCCGCAGATCGATCAGGATCGGAATCAGGTGGGAGGCCGTTGCGGCGATCCGCCGGGCCACCTCGCGCAGCACGAAGGTCTTGCCGCGTCCGAAGTCGCCCAGCACCAGCACGAACCGTGCGTAGTCCGTGGTGACCAGGCGCATGAGCTCTTCCGCGAGGTCTTCGCAGGTGCCCTGTCGGCCGCGATCCAGCTCCCGGAAACGCTGCGGTACGTACAGCTCCGGTGGGTAGCGAGGGTCGGTGCGGAGCCGGGTCGTCTGCCTGCCGACGTAGCCGTCCAGGTCGAGCAGGCCCTGGAACTCGGCGAAGCTGCGCAACCGCACCCCCCGGCGCAGCGCCTCCTCCCGGAGCGCCTGTGCCGGTGCGGCGCCCTGGTAGACCAGCTCCGAGCCGGGACCGGGCTCGTGGTCGAGGAAGCCCGCGACGACATCCCGGCTCACCTCTCCCACGTGAGCTCCCACCCGCCACTGCGGGTTGAAGCCCTCCTCCTGGCGGGTCACCAGCAGGTGGGGCGGCTCCGTCTCGACACGACGGATCCGGACCCGCTCGTAGCGGGTGTGGCAGACCTCTTCGACGCGGTCCAGGAGCAGGCCCTGCGGATCGGCGGTACGGGCGGGCTCGACGGGCTCCGGCACGGCTTCGCCGGCGCCTGCGGGGAACTCCGCCGTCCGAGCGACGGGGAAGGCACCGCCGGCCGCCTGCCACCGTCGTTCGAGGCGTGCCGGATGCTGCCCGGCGCCGTCGCCGTAGGCCGAGAAGCGCCGGAGACCGTCGGGGGTCAGCTGGATGATCTCTTCCCGGCCGGAGGCGGTCGCGGGCACCACGGGAAGCCCGGAGCCCAGGACGTCGATGGTGCTGCCACCCGACCCCGGGCCGTGCAGCAGCAGGTTGAGGCGGGGCCCCAGCAACCGATCGAGCGTGCCGGCGTCACGTAGCAGCGTGGGTTCGGAGCCGACCGGACCGCTACCGGGCGCCGGATCGTGGCGGACGATCCCCAGTCGCAGCCATCCGGAGCCCTCGAACTTCCGCAGCTGCTTGGCGAACCAGGCGGCTTGTGCCTCGCCGATCCAGCCGTAGTTGTCCTCCGGCCGGTGACTCACGGCCATCGTCGAGTTCAGCCCCGCGACGACCACCCGGAGCTGGGGCACGTCGAACAGCGTCCACGGCTGCGCGATGTCGAAGACCGGTCCGTCGAGGCCCTGATAGAGCTCGTCGAACAGCTGGGCGTAGTGCGCGAGCTTGGGAAAGTACGGCAGCTGCGGCGCGACGTCGCGGGACTCGCAGTCGAGGAAGTAGGCGTGGCAGGCCGTCCTGGACACGTCGTGTCCACCGGGGACGATGACCAGCCGGTCGGGTTCCAGCCCCAGCAGCACGCGCAGCCCCTTCAAGAACCTCAACGCCTCGTCCCGCTCACGCGGCCGGCCGGACGCCATCAGGTCACCGGTGACGAGGATCAGGTCGGGATGGGGCGCACCGGCGTCGGTCAGCTGGATGACGTTCGCCCAGATCCGCGACTGCAGATCATCCGCGGTGACGGGGTCGTCGGGGCCGGCCACGCCCCGCCCGAAGCGGGGGCCGGGGACGTGCAGCAGCGTGATCGCCTCGCGCGGGCCCGGTGGCTCAGGGACGGCGGGCGGGTAGGGGGGTGCCGTCGCGGGGGCACGGCGGCTGTGCACCGGCTCGCGCGACCGGGTCGACGC
>JALYQB010000251.1 GCA_030856045.1 Actinomycetota bacterium | reverse complement strand
TCTCGGAGAGCTGTCGCAGCATCCGTACGTAGCGGGCCAGCATGGCGAGCAACTCGTCGGTGCGTTCCTGGTCAACCACCGCTCAACGCTCCACGACGGGCTCGATCCCGAATCGCTCGCAGGTAGCTGTCGTGATACGGGCGGAAGTCGAGGAACTCCTTCTCCACCCGCTCCCGGAAGGCGATGCGGTGCCGCTCGTCGCGGCTGAACACGACGTGTCCGGCGACGACGCGATACCGCAACCAGAGCGGAGCGTCGTCGAGGACGAGCAGGTCGACGTCGTTGCGGCCGAGGGCAGCCGCGAGTTCGTCATGCAGCCGGGCGTCGTCGAGCAGGGTGCCCCTCGGGTGGGTCAGCACCGCGAGGTCGACGTCGCTGCCCGGCTGATCGTCCCCCCGCGCGACCGAGCCGAACAGGTACGCGAAGCGAACCCGCTCGTCCGACTCGAGTACCGGTCGGATGCGGCGCGTGATCTCAGCGATGACCTCGGCGGGCGGCGCGCTCATGTGCACATTGTGGCCTACGTGACACGATGGAGCGGAGACTGTGGTGATGGTGTCATGGGGGGTCCGAGCGCCACGCGTGACCAGCACCGTTCACTACCGGTCGCGCAGCTCGGCCAGCATGCGAGCCATGTAGCAGACACAGCGCCCAGCCGGGCAGGCCCTTCGTGACCTCGGTGTCAGTCGCCGTCTCCTGCTGACTGGCTCGCTTCGCCTCGGCCCACAGCGGCTCGCTTCGCCAGTGGTCCTGCCCTGAAACGGTGCCGGCCACGTGCCGGGTGTGATTCGATGCCCGATGTGGCGGGGGCGGAGCTGGTGTACGTGCCGATCGCGTCGGCCGATCCGGAGGCGACGGAGACCGTGGTGGCGCTGCGGGTGCTGCCGGACGGGATCACCGTGGTGCCGGCGTTCCTGGATCGCGACCGGCTCGTCGAGGTCTGCGGCGAGCAGCAGCCGTGGATGCTCATCCCGGTGGAGAGGCTCGCCGATCTGCAGGGCGAGCTGGGCTTCGAGCAGATCCTGCTGGATGAGGGGGGTTGCGATGGCCGGCGGTGACGGTATGGAGGTCGAGGTCGCCCGGCTACCCGGCCTCGCCGGGGCGCTCAACGACGCGGCGGCAACCCTGGACGCGGCGGGCGGGTCCGTGCCGCCGGTGCCCGACGCGGGCGACTCGACCGCGGTGATCGCCGACGGTCTCGCGTCGTTGACCGAGACGCTGGGCGCGTTCACCGCCGCGATCGAGGCATCGGGTGCCGGTGTCGGCGACAGCACTCAGGAGTACGAGGCGGTCGAGACGGCCAACACCGGCGGCTTCGAAGCTGTGGTGGAGTGACTCGGGGGTATGGGAATGGTGCTGGACACGCAGGTTTTCGGGGAGCCCGGCGAGGTGCGCTCGCTCGGCGAATGGCTGAAGGCGACGTCGAGCAGCGTGCATGAGGGCGGTGACGTGCTCTACCGGGTGCGCGGGGAGGCGGAGTCGGTGTGGAACGGGCCCGCGGGTGGCGCGTTCCGCGAGCACCTCGGGCGGGGCGGGCAGGACGCCGATGACCTGACCGAGTCGGTGCAGGCGGCCGGTGGCGCGGTGGTGGACTTCGCGGCGGAGCTGGAGACGGTGCAGTCGCAGCTGACGCGGGCGCGGTTCGTCGCGGCGAACGCCGGCCTGACGGTGACCCCGACGGGGATCGAGGAGCCGGGGCCGGCGCCGGTCGCTCCGCAGAACGCGGGCGGCAGCCTGGCGGTGATCTCCGACCACGCGAACGCGGTCGCGGCCTACGACCGGAAGGTGGCGACGTGGACCGAGGTGCAGACCGCGGTCTCCGACGCGCGGGACACAGAGCGGGGCGCGCACGAGACGCTCGCGCGGAAGATCAACCAACACGGCACGCTGTGGGCCGACATCAAGCAGAATCGGTTCTTCACCACTGCGGACGCGCTGACCGGAGCGGCGGGTGGGCTGCACGCGGCGCGGAACAAGTGGAACATGCGGGCACCGCAGCTCCGCGCTGTGGCGACCCA
>JALYQB010000247.1 GCA_030856045.1 Actinomycetota bacterium | reverse complement strand
GGGAGGAAATCCTGCGCCGCTACCGCAGCGTGGTCGTCGCCACGGTGCGCGCGTTTCGGCTGCAGGAGGCCGATACGCGTGACGTGGTGCAGATGACCTGGCTGCGGCTGGCGGAGAACACCCACCGCATTCGGCACCCGGAGCAGCTCGGTGGGTGGCTGGCCACCACTGCCCGCCGGGAGTGCCTGCACATCCTGCGCCACGCCAAGCGCACCCCGTTCGCGACCGAGGCCGTGGTGGACAATCTCGCCGACCCGGCCGTGGGCCCCGAGCAGCGCGTCATCGACACCGAGACGGCGCAGATGCTGCGCAAACTGGTCGCCGAGCTGCCACCGCGGCGGCGCAGTCTCCTGGGGGCGCTGTTCACCGATCACCCCCGGCCCTACGCCGAGCTGGCCGCCACCGTCGGAATCCCGGTCGGCAGCATCGGTCCGACCCGCAACCGGGCCCTGTATCAGCTTCGGCAGATGCTCGAAGACCGCCGGCTCGTCCCGCAGGTCCGACGATGAGCGCCGCCACCGGCGGCCATGCCGCAGCGACAGCGCACCCGAAATTCAGGTACCGGCCGGTGTATCAAAGGCCGGACGCAGGGCTCTAACAGGTGGTGACCAAGGTAGCCACCGTCGGCCACCAGCAACCTCACACCCGGCACGTACCTGACCGTATCTCCGACGCCCGCTGGGGGGGCGTCGGAGATACGGCCGTTGCCCAACCACGACGCGCCGCGAGGGCTGGACGATCGTCTGACGGCGGTCACGGTCGTTTACCGTCCTCGATCCAGCTGCGGAACATCGCGATGCGGTCCGGGGGCCAGCTGCCGTCGCAAGGCATGGTGCCGTCGTCGAGCCTGGCCGCGATCGCGTCCGCTCGATCCCTGACGTCCTCGTAACGGTGCAGGTCGAACTGCGCGATGGCCAGCATGGCGGCGCGATCGGGGTTCTCCCGGAAGAGGCCCTTGATGTCGGCGTCGAAGCTCAGCGGCGCCTGTGTCGGTGGTTCCGTGGCAGCCGGCGGCTCGGGCTCGGGATCCCGCTCGTGCTCGACACCGACCTGCCCCGGTGGGTCGTTGTCCGAGCAGCCTTCGGTGATCCACTGACGGATGAACCCGATGCGGTCGTCAGGAACCGGGGGACGGAACCGAGGCATCCGGTTCCCCGGCGCCGTACCCTCGAGCCGCTGCACGAGAGGCGACGCGTTCGGATCACGGTCGACCCCGCCGTCCGGGTTCCGGTTCACCGGCCGCGGGGAGCCGTCCAGGAACTCCTCGCGGGTCTTCCCGGCCCAGAAGTTGGTGTGGCCACCGATCGTGAACCCGCGGACCGCGTCCTCGAGGATCCGGACCACCTTCCGGAAGTCGGTGGGCATGCTTCCGCCGGGTACGTCGCGGCCTTCGGCCAGCGCTTGCATGACGATCTGACTCTCCTCGTCCCGCTGCAGGAGATCGTCGAGGAACTCGTCGCGGTCGTCCACCTGGTCGTCGGGTTGCAACTGCTCGCGGACGAGCCGGACGGCGGCCCGCGACGTGTCGAGGTGCGTGCGCCAGCGTTGCGGTTCGCCGTCCGGCAGGTTCACGGTGTAGGGAAGCTCGAAAGGGGGCCCGGCGTGGACCTCACCCGGCGGGTCGTCCCTCGGCAGCTGCACGAGCTTGTGAGCGATCTTCTTGAGCCGTCGCATCTCGTCGAACGTCCAGCCGAGCAACAGCCCCCGTGCCGTACGGTCGCCCCGCTGTGCGCCGGGAGCGTCGGAGTAGAGCTGCTGGTCGAGCCGCATGAAGTGCGCGAAGCGGGCCAGCAGCATCCGGTAACGCAGGTTGAACAGGTACGCCCAGGCCCGCGCCCGCGGATGGGTGATGCGCCCCTTGCTCTCGTGCGCCTCCCGCACCACCTCCACCATGTCACCCAGGCTGGGCTGGGCCGGCGGCGGTGGGGTCGTGTTCGGGTTCTCCGCGACGGGCCACGTGACCACAGCGCCTTGCGAGGTCAACACCGCCAGCCGCTGGTAGATGTCGAAGAACCGTTCGAAATGTGATTCGGAGCCGCCGGGGCCGGCCGGTTCGACATCGAAACCCTCACCCTGCGCACCGATCCGCCGCACGGCGGTGACCGCTGCCGCCCGCAGCAGGCCGACGTCGACGTTCGGGAACGACTCGACGATCAGCGGCTCCCCGGCCTGCGGGGTCCCCGGCTCGAAACCCCAGTCCTCGAACCGCGCCTGTAGTGCGGAGGTGTCCCGCCGGAGGTCGTCGTCGGCAAGGTCGTGCTCGAACAGGTGTGCCAGTCGCTCGAAGATGCCGCCGACGTGGCGGACCTCGTGCCCGTCGTTGGAGCGGGTCGCGTCGCGCCGGATCTGCTGGAGCAGCGCTTCGTCCTCGTCCGAGAGGTCGGACGGCAGCACGGCGGGGCTCTCCGCGATCACGTACTTGGCGAGCGAGTCGGGTGTCAGCGGCTCCAGTGCGAAGCGGAACGGGTAGATCTCGCTGGCGTAGGGGGAGTGTTCCCGGTTGAGACTCAGCGGTCCACCGACAAGGTGCAGCAGATTCTGGACGGTGGCGAGATGCCCCATCTCCTCGCGAGCGATCTGGGTGAGGAGGTCCTGCAGCGCACCGAGCTCGGCCTCGTTCGGGCCACCGTCCGGCACGCGCACCGAGTAGGCGGCGTAGAGGTACTGCACCATGAGGGCGTGCTCGATCTCGGCTGCGGCGGTCAGCAGGAAGACCACCTCGTCGCGCGGTTCCAGCGGCGGGTCGTGCAGCGGACCGGGTGGGCCGGGCGCGGGGGCCGCAGACACCCGGGGCACGCCGTCCGCGCGCTCCCAACGCGGCACCTGCGCGATCGAGCCCAGAGTGAAGAAACGTCCTTCCATTGCGGAGCTCCTCGTGCTATGTCAGGTGCCGGATGGTGAGCGACCGCCCGGCCGCGGACGGCACCGCCAGCACGGTCTCGGCCACCGGTCCCGCGAAGGGCCGCGAGAACGGGTAGCCCATGTCGCGGGTGTCCGGATAGCGTTCGACCGCGCCGCAGAAGCTCATCGAGCCGCACTCGGCGGACGGCCGCACCAGGTCGGTCGCGGCGTTCGTGCAGAACACGGCGAGTCGGAACGCCATGCCCTCCGGCGTGCCGCGCGGCAGCAGCAGGGTGTAGGGCCAGCCGCAGTCGCAGTAGTCGGGGTCGTTCGGGTCAACGGCGCCGTCCAGCACCGTCTGCGGATCGCTCTCGGCGGGCTTCTTCACCACCGAGAACTCGGTGTCCGGGCGGTAGACGACGCTGCGCCCGCCGGCGGGGACCTCGACCAGGAACTTGTCGAGCTCCATCCACAGGGTGCGGTCGTCGGCCACGTCGGCCGGGGCGAGGAACACCCGCAGCGTGATCGCGGCCGGCCGAGGCGCGGCGTTACGGACCCGCACGACCAGCGCGAACGGGTCGTGCGTGAGATGGGTGATGACCTGCCCGTCGCTCAGCGAGCTGGTCAGGAACCGGGTGGTCAGCTCGTCGACCACGACGAGCTCTTCCGCACCGGGCAGCGGCCCCGGCGCGAAGCCCGTGTCGAAGGCCGCGCCGCCCACCGCCGCGGTGGCGAGCGCGGCGGCGTCCGCCCC
>JALYQB010000242.1 GCA_030856045.1 Actinomycetota bacterium | reverse complement strand
ATGCCGTAGAGCGTGGGGTCGAACTCCTCGCCCTGGCTGGCCGTCACGGTGTCGTTGGCCTGCTTGAGCGACAGCGAGATCCGGCGACGCTCGAGGTCGATGTCGATGATCTTGACCATGACGTCGTCGCCGACCTGCACGACCTGCTCGGGGATCTCCACGTGGCGCTCGGCCAGCTCGGAGATGTGCACCAGGCCCTCGATGCCCTCCTCGACGCGGACGAACGAGCCGAACGGCACCAGCTTGGTGACCTTGCCAGGCACGATCTGGCCGATCTGATGGGTACGGGCGAAGTGCTGCCAGGGGTCCTCCTGCGTCGCCTTGAGCGACAGGGAGACCCGCTCGCGGTCCATGTCGACGTCGAGCACCTCGACGGTGACCTCGTCGCCGACCGCGACGACCTCGCTCGGGTGGTCGATGTGCTTCCACGACAGCTCAGAGACGTGCACCAGGCCGTCGACGCCGCCGAGGTCGACGAACGCGCCGAAGTTGACGATGGACGAGACCACACCGGAGCGGACCTGGCTCTTCTGCAGCGTGGCCAGGAAGGTCGAGCGGACCTCGGACTGGGTCTGCTCGAGCCACTGGCGGCGTGAGAGCACGACGTTGTTGCGGTTCTTGTCCAACTCGATGATCTTGGCCTCGAGCTGCTTGCCCACGTAGGGCTGCAGGTCGCGCACCCGGCGCATCTCGACCAGGGACGCGGGCAGGAAGCCGCGCAGCCCGATGTCGAGGATCAGACCACCCTTGACCACCTCGATGACGGTGCCCTCGACCGGCTCCTCGTTGTCCTTGAGGGCCTCGATGGTGCCCCACGCACGCTCGTACTGGGCGCGCTTCTTGGACAGGATCAGGCGGCCTTCTTTGTCCTCCTTCTGGAGGACAAGAGCCTCGACGGGCTGCCCCATCTCGACGACCTCGGACGGATCGACATCGTGCTTGATCGAGAGCTCCCGGGACGGGATCACGCCCTCGGTCTTGTAGCCGATGTCGAGCAGGACCTCGTCGCGATCGATCTTGACGATGGTGCCCTCGACGATGTCCCCATCGTTGAAGTACTTGATGGTCTTGTCGATGGCGGCGAGGAAATCCTCCTCCGTCCCGACGTCGTTGATCGCGACCTGCTCGATGGTCGGGGCGGTGGCGGTGTCGGTGGTCATGCGGTGGGGTGCTCCGGAGGGACGGTTTCAGGCGATGGACTGTGCTGGTACCACGGGCGTTCGGCGTTCGTCTGGCACAGCGCGGCGGATCGTCCTCGCCGGCGGACACCTGGTCGTGGGCCTGCAAAGGTACAACCATCGACGGGGGCCACGTGTTCCACGTACGTGACGTGCTGAGCAGGCAGGTGCCGGTACAGCGCGAGACCCACAGCGCATGTCGATCGTACTCAGCCTGTGACGGGCACGGCAAACCCACCCCCACCCTGCTGTGGCGCGGTCGTCATCCCGGTCTGGGACACTGCCCGGATGAACCCGGCGCTCGAGCCGAACGGGTCCGCGCACCTCGCCGCCGCGGCCGCGCTCGGCACCGTCGGCATCCGCCCGCAGCACGTGACGCCCGCCGAGTCGGCCGCGGCGAACCGACGCTGGTGGGACGCCGACGCCGACGACTACCACGCGGCGCACGGCGACTTCCTCGGTGAGTCGGACTTCGTCTGGTGCCCCGAGGGCCTGCGCGAGGACGACGTGGGTTTCCTCGGGGAGGTGGCCGGTGCTCCCATCCTGGAGATCGGCTGCGGATCGGCGCCGTGTTCCCGGTGGCTGGCCCGCCACGGCGCGCGGGTGGTCGGCCTGGACATCTCCGGCGGGATGCTGCGCCACGCGGTGGCCGCCGGACGGCGCAGTGGGACGGTCGTGCCGCTCGTCCAGGCGGCCGCGGAGCAGCTGCCCTTCGCGGCCGACTCCTTCGACACGGTGTGTTCGGCGTTCGGCGCCGTGCCCTTCGTGGCGGACTCGGCCGCCGTGATGCGGGAGGTCGCGCGGGTCCTGCGCCCCGGCGGCCGCTGGGTCTTCGCCGTGACGCACCCGCTCCGGTGGATCTTCCCGGACGACCCGGGACCCGACGGTCTCACCGTCGTGCAGTCGTACTTCGACCGCACGCCCTACGTGGAGATCGACGCCGCAGGCGCGCCGACCTACGTCGAGCACCACCGCACGATGGGCGACCGGGTGCGGGAGCTCGTGGCGGCGGGGATCGTGCTCGACGACCTCGTCGAACCGGAGTGGCCCGCGGGTCACGATCGTGAGTGGGGGCAATGGAGCCCGCTACGAGGTGCGCTGTTCCCCGGCACGGCGGTCTTCCGGTGCCGTCGATCGGGGTGAGGGCGGGCGACGACCTGATCGCGGTGCAGTCGCAGCGCCTCGCCACCGTCGACCCGCTCCTGCCCGCCGCCGTGGTGCCGCCCCCCGGCGAGCTGCTCACCGCGCGCAGCGCGCAGGGTCCCGTCGCCGGCATTCTCGTGCGGACCGAGCATCCGATCGGCTCCCCCGCCCGGATGTGGTCGGCCGGCTCGGTCAGCGAGCTGGTCCCGATGCTCGGCGCCGCGGGCGGCGGGGGGATGCGGGCGCTACTCACCGCGTGGCGCGCGCGGCTGCCGTCGCTGCACCTGCCGTCGTCGGACTCGGCGTGCGTCGTGAGCTGGCCGAGCCGCGACGTCGAGGTCGGGCGGGCACTGCTGGACGCCGGTTTCGTGCCGCTGTCGGTACTCGCCGTGCGGGTGCCCGCCTCCGGGGCGCGTCCGAGGCCGGCCCCGGTGCGCCGCGCGACGGTCGACGACCTCGAGGACTGCGTGCGGCTCTCCCTCGCGGAGCAGTCCTACTCGGCGCTGGTCGGCGGGACGGTGTTGCGCGCGGACGCCGCCGAGCTCAAGCGGACGATGCTCGCGGGAAGGCTGCACCGGGGTGAGCCGATCTGGGTCGCCGAGCGCGACGGCGTGGTCATCGGCCTCGCCGAATGCGGGTACAGCGACTCGCTGCCCGGATCGTGGACCGCCACGCGGCTGCGCCCCGGACGGTGGGGGTACGTGAACTGCGCGTCGGTGCTGCCGGGTGCTCGGAGCCACGGGGTCGGCCGCGCGCTCATCGCGCACGTGCACGTGTCGTTCGCGTCGTCGCGCGCGGTGGGCTCCTATCTGTACTACAATCCGCCGAACCCGCTGTCGTCGGTGTTCTGGCCACGGCAGGGCTACCGGCCGCTGTGGACGGTGTGGGAGGCCCGTCCGGCGGCAGCCGTGCGCTGATCCGTCACCGCGCCGGGTTCGCCGGGGGTCACCGGCGTGCGACCGTGCTCAGGGGGCCCTCGACCCACGCCGCCACTTCCCGCCGCGACCGCAGCCGCACCACGTGGACGCGGTCGCCGTGCTCCCTTGAGAGTGCCGCGTGCACCCGCCGGGCGACGGCGGGATGGGTGCGCCACGACCACCGGACGATGTGGTCGCGCTCGGTGAAGAACGTCCACAGCGGCGGCTCGAGATTGCCGTTCCACAGCTCGATCCGCCGCAGCCTGCGCCGCACCGTCCGCAGTACGACCCGGGCGAGCACGACCCGCCGCGGCAGATCCAGCCAGACGAGCGTGTCCGCCCTGGCGAGCAGCAGCGGTCGCGCGACGCCGTACTGCCACTCCACCACCCAGCGCGGCCCGGCCACCAGCGCCCGCACGTCGTCGAGGAACGACTCGCGGGGCACCCACCCCCGGCCGTGGTAGAGGCCGTCGATCTCGGTGTGCGGCAGGCCGAGCACCGTGGCCACCCTGGCCGCCACCGTCGGCTTGCCCGACCCGGACGCGCCGGTGACGAGTACCCGCTGCGGGACGTGTGGCAGCGGGTGTGACCAGCCGCTAATGCGCGGCATCGTCCCAGGAGCGGCCGGTGCCCACGGAGACCTCCAGCGGCACGTCGAGCCGGTACGCGGCGCCCATCTCCCGCCGCACGAGGGTCTCCACCGCGGCGCGCTCGCCCACGGCGACCTCCAGCACGAGCTCGTCGTGCACCTGGAGCAGCGTCCGCGACCGCAACCCCTCGTCGGTGAGTGCGCGCGCGACACCGAGCATCGCGACCTTGATGATGTCCGCGGCGCTGCCCTGGATGGGGGCGTTGAGCGCCATCCGCTCCGCCATCTCCCGGCGCTGACGGTTGTCGCTGGTGAGATCCGGCAGGTAACGACGCCGTCCGAGGATGGTCGACGTGTAGCCGTCCTTGCGCGCCTGGTCGACGACGGAGCGCAGGTAGTCCCGCACGCCGCCGAACCCGGCGAAGTACTCGTCCATCAGGCCGCGGGCCTCCTCGGTGGAGATCCGCAGCTGCGCCGAGAGCCCGAACGCCGACAGGCCGTACGCCAGCCCGTAGTTCATCGCCTTGATCTTGGCGCGCTGTTCGCCGGTCACCGCGGACGGCTCGACGCCGAACACCCGCGCCGCGGTAGCGGCATGGAAGTCGTACCCCGAGGAGAACGCCTCGATCAGCGCGGCGTCCTCGGACAGGTGCGCCATGATTCGCATCTCGATCTGGCTGTAGTCCGCCGTGAGCAGCTCGAGCCAAGCAACGCCACCGGCTTCCGGCCCCACCACGAACGCGGTGCGGATCCGGCGGCCGGACTCGGTGCGGATGGGGATGTTCTGCAGGTTCGGCTCGGTCGAGGAGAGCCTGCCGGTCGCGGCGATCGTCTGGTTGAACGTCGTGTGGATGCGCCCGTCGTCGGCCACGGACTTGAGCAGGCCGTCCACCGTGGACTTGAGCCGGGTGGCGTCGCGGTGCGCCAGCAGGTGGGCGAGGAACGGGTGCTCGGTCGACTCGAAGAGCGTCTGCAGCGCGTCGGCGTCGGTGGTGTACCCGGTCTTGGTGCGCTTGGTCTTGGGCATGGCGAGCTCGTCGAAGAGCACCACCTGGAGCTGCTTCGGGGACCCGAGGTTGATCTCCTTGCCGATCACGACGTAGCAGTCCTGCGCGGCCTGCTTCACCGCCGCGGCGAAGCCCGCCGCCAGCTCCGCGAGGACGTCGCCGTCCACCGCGATGCCCGCCGTCTCCAGCTCGGCGAGCACCCCCAGCAACGGCAGCTCGAGGTCGGTGAGCAGGCTCCGGCCCTCGATCGCCGCCAGCTCGGTGTCCAGCGCATCGGCGAGCTCGGCCACCGCCCGCGCCCGCAGGACCTCGTCGGCGGCGAGCGCGGCGGCATCCTCTCCCTCGAAGAGGCTCGGCTGCTCGCCGTCGGCGAGCTCGGCCCGCAGCTCCCGCTGGAGGTACCGCAGCACGAGGTCGGCGAGGTCGAACGACCGCTGCCCCGGCCGGACCAGGTACGCCGCGAGCGCGGTGTCACTGGTGAGTCCCGCGAGGCGCCAACCGCGCGCCCGCACGGCGTGCAGCAGCAGCTTCGCGTCGTGGGCGGCCTTCGGTGCGCCCGGGTCGGCGAGCCACGCCGCGAGCGCGGACTCGTCTGCCGGGGTCAGTGCCACGACGTCGAGGTGGCCGCCCTCGCCGTCGGCGGCACACAGCGCGAGGCTCTCCAGGTCCCCGGCGCCGCGCGCCCACGAGCCCCGGTACGACAGGCCGATGCGCCGCCCACCCGCGGCGTGCTCCGCCAGCCACGACGCGACCGCGCCCGGCTCGACCGCCCCGCCGCGGATGTCGAAGCCCTCCTCGGCCTCGGGCTCAGGCGTGGACAGCGTCGCGAAGAGCCGGTCGCGCAGGACGCGGAACTCGAGGTCGTCGAAGAGCCGGTGCACCGCGTCGCGGTCCCAGGGCGCCAGCATGAGACCGGCGGGCTCGGCGTCGACGTCGACGTCGCGCACCAGCTCGGTCAGCTGCCGGTTCAGCATCACCGCGGCGAGGTTCTCCCGCAGCGCGTCCCCGACCTTGCCGCGTACCTCGTCCACCCGGTCCACCAGGGCGGCGAGGGAGCCGAACTCGCGGACCCATTTCGCGGCCGTCTTCTCCCCGACGCCCGGGATGCCGGGCAGGTTGTCCGACGGGTCCCCGCGCAGGGCGGCGAAGTCGGGGTACTGGCCCGGGGTGAGGCCGTACTTCTCGCCCACCGCCTCCGGGGTGAACCGGGTCAGCTCGGAGACGCCCTTGCGCGGGTAGAGCACGGTCACGTTGTCGGTGACGAGCTGCAGCGCGTCACGGTCGCCGGTGCAGATCAGCACCCGGAACCCGGCCGGCTCCGCGCGGGTGACGAGCGTGGCGATCAGGTCGTCGGCCTCGTAGCCCTCCTTGGCGAGCACCGGGATGCCGAGCGTGCCGAGCACGTCCTGGATCAGCGACACCTGGCCGCGGAACTCGTCGGGCGTGGTGGTCCGGTTCGCCTTGTACGCGGCGAACGTCTCGGCGCGGAACGTCTTGCGCGACACGTCGAACGCGGCGGCGACGTGGGTGGGCTGCTCGTCGCGCAGCAGGTTGATGAGCATCGACGTGAAGCCGTACACCGCGTTCGTCGTCTGCCCGGTGGTGGTGCGGAAGTTCTCGGCGGGCAGGGCGAAGAACGCCCGGTAGGCCAGCGAGTGACCGTCGAGCAGCAACAGCCGGGCGGGGGTCGTCGCAGAGCCGGTCACGGTGCGCGAGTGTAGGCGCGGACCCCGACGAGGACCGCCGGACCCGATCGCCGCGCTGCCCCCTGCCTAGAGTGAGCCCACCCGACCGCGTGGAGGACCGCCCGTGACGACGTCCGACCCCCGGCTCCAGGCCGACCCGCACACCGCGGCAGTGATCCAGCGGTGGCGCGACGAGCAGCTGACCGACCGGATGGGCATCGAGATCACCGAGTGGGACGCCGACCGCGTGGCCGGCACCGTGCCGGTCGCCGGCAACCGGCAACCGTTCGGCCTGCTGCACGGCGGAGCCAACGTGGTACTGGCGGAGACGCTCGGCTCGGTGGCCGCCGCGCTGTGGGGCATGCCCGACCGGGTGCCGGTCGGGCTCGAGGTCTCGTGTGCGCACCACCGCGCCGCCACCGAGGGCGTCGTGACCGGTGTCTGCACCCCACTGCACCGGGGCCGGACCGCCGCGAGCTTCGAGATCGTCCTCACCGACCAGGACGGTCGACGCACCGCGACCGCCCGGCTCACCTGCCTCTTCCGGGATCGCCCACCTACCCGATGAGGAGACGTACGCCCGTGCGATCACCGGGAAGGGTGTGGTCCGGCGAGGCCGGACCGCCCGCACCCCGCGTGCTGCGCAGCATGTTGGCGGTGCTGATCGCCTGCACCGGCCTGCTCGCGCTCGCCGCGCCGGCCCTGGCGCAGCCCACCCCCGCTCCGGCACCCGAGGGCATCGAGATCGACGGCACGCTGCGCAGCGGTCCCACCGCGCTCGAGGGCGTCACCGTCGAGGTGCTCGGCGACAGCGGGCAGCCGGTCGACGAGACCACCAGCGACGCGGGGGGTCGATGGGAGCTCACCGTCCCCGAGGCAGGCACCTACACCTTCCGCATCGACCCCGCGTCGCTCCCGGCGGGCACCCAGGTCCAGCAGGGCGAGGTCACCCGCGACATCGCGGCGGACCGGCTGTCAGCGGTGATCTTCCGCTTCGGCGCCGAACGGGGGGGCCTCGACACGTCCGCCACCGGGCAGGTGCTGCGCCTGCTCGTCGACGGTGTCCGATTCGGGCTGGTCATCGGGATCACCGCGGTGGGACTCTCGCTGATCTTCGGCACCACCGGGCTCACCAACTTCGCGCACGGTGAGCTCGTGACGATCGGGGCCGTGTTGGTTTGGACGCTCAACGTGACCCTGGGTATCCAGCTGATCTGGGCGACGCTGATCGCGATCGTGCTGGGGGCGGCGATCGGCGCGGCCAACGAGCTCGGGATCTGGCGCCCACTGCGGCGGCGGCGCGCCAGCCTCATCGCGATGCTCGTCGTCTCGATCGGCCTGGGGATCGCGCTGCGCTACCTCGTGCTGATCTTCTTCGGCGGCCGCTCGGAGTCCTTCGCCGACTACAACAGCCAGATCGCCCGCAGCTACGGTCCGATCGCGCTCACCGACAAGGACCTGGCCACCATCACCATCAGCATCGTGGTGATGGTCGGGATCGCGCTGCTGCTACAACGGACCCGGGTCGGCAAGGCGATGCGGGCGGTGTCGGACAACCGTGATCTCGCGGCGGCGTCCGGGATCGACGTCGACCGCATCGTGCTGTTCGTGTGGACGCTCGGGGGAGGACTCGCCACATTGGGCGGCGTGCTGTTCGCGCTGTCCGAGCTCTCGAGCACCGTGCAGTACGAGATGGGTTTCCGGTTGCTGCTGCTGATGTTCGCGGGCGTGATCCTCGGCGGGCTCGGTACCGCGTACGGGGCGCTCGTGGGCTGCCTGATCGTGGGCGTCCTGGTGCAGCTGTCGACGCTGTTCATCCCGCTGGACCTGAAGTACCTCGGCGGGCTGGTGGTGCTGATCGTCATCCTCGTGTTCAGGCCGCAGGGACTGCTGGGCAGCCGCGGACGGATCGGGTGACGCCGTGATCGACTACTCGGTCCTGCTGACCAACGGCCTCGGCCAGGCCGTCGGCACCTCGGCGATCTTCTTCGCGCTGCTGGCGATCGGCCTCAACGTCCATTTCGGCTACACCGGACTGCTCAACTTCGGCCAGATCGGCTTCGCGCTCGTGGGCGGCTACGGCATGGGTATCTCGGTGGCGAACTTCGGGTTACCGCTGTGGGGCGGCGTGGGAGTCGGCATGGGTTGCGGGGTCGTCCTGGCGCTGCTGCTGGGCATCCCGACGCTGCGGCTGCGCGCCGACTACCTCGCCATCGTGACCATCGCCGCGTCGGAGATCCTCCGGCTGCTCACGCGCTCGACGTCGCAGACGAACTTCACCGGGGGCACCCAGGGCCTCACCGGCTACGGCACTGCATTCACCGAGACCAATCCGTTCGACCAGCGCAGCTACTCGCTGCTCGGCATCGGCTTCCAGCGGGGCGAGCTGTGGGCGATCTGCGTGGGGTGGACCGTGGTCGGGCTGTCGGTCCTGCTGGTGTGGCTGCTGGTCCGCAGTCCCTGGGGGCGGGTGTTGCGCGCGATCCGGGAGGACGAGGACGCGGCGCGCGCGCTAGGCAAGAATGTGTTCGCCTACAAGATGCAGGCGCTGGTGCTGGGCGGGGTCTTCGGTTCGCTCGGTGGCATCTTCTTCGCGCTGTCCGTCCAGTCGCTGACCCCGGACTTCTGGTCGCCCCCGCAGACGTTCTTCGCCTATGCCGCGCTGATCCTCGGCGGTGCGGCGCGCGTGCTGGGGCCCGTGGTCGGGGCGATGATCTTCTGGTTCCTCCTGTCGGTGATCGACGGTTTCCTGCGCCAGGCCACCGCAGGGACCGACCCGCTGATCGCCTTCATCGACAGCCAGGACGTCGGTGCGATCCGCTTCGTGCTGGTCGGGACGTTCCTGGGCCTGCTGATGGTGTTCCGCCCGCAGGGGATCTTCGGCAACAAGAGGGAGGTGCAGCTCGATGTCCGATGAGGACCCGCTCGCCGCCGCACCCGTAACCGCGACCACCGACCGGGCCGCCGCGGCGCGCGCCACGCTCGCCTCGGTGCCGCCGGAGCCGGGCGCGCCGAAGCAGGACCCGATTCTGGTGATGAGCGGCGTCACCCGGGCTTTCGGTGGGCTCAAGGCCGTGGACGTCGAGCACCTCGAGATCCAGCGCGGCGCCATCACCGGGCTCATCGGCCCCAACGGTGCGGGCAAGACGACGCTGTTCAACCTGCTCACCGGGTTCGACCGCCCCAACACCGGGACGTGGACGTTCGAGGGCCGGCCGCTGAACCGGCTGCCGCCCCACCGGGTCGCCCGGCGCGGTGTCGTGCGCACGTTCCAGCTCACCAAGGCCCTCGCCAAACTGACCGTGCTGGACAACATGCGCCTCGGCGCGACCGGGCAGCGTGGTGAGAGCTTCCTCGGTGCGCTGTTCACCCCGTGGTCACGGCAGGAGCACGCGATCACCGAGCGGGCACGTGAGTTGCTCGCCCGGTTCCGGCTCGACGCCAAGGCCGACGACCTCGCCGGGTCGCTGTCCGGTGGGCAGCGCAAGCTGCTGGAGATGGCGCGCGCGCTGATGATGAACCCGACCGTCGTGATGCTCGACGAGCCGATGGCCGGGGTGAACCCCGCGCTGACCCAGAGTCTGCTGAACCACGTCAAGTCGCTGCGCGACGACGGGATGACCGTGGTGTTCGTCGAGCACGACATGGACGTCATCCGGGACATCAGCGACTGGGTCGTCGTGATGGCGCAGGGCAGCGTCATCGCGGAGGGGCCACCCGAGGCACTGTCGTCCAACAAAGCCGTCGTCGACGCCTACCTCGGCGCGCACCACGACCGCGCGCTGGAGTTCGACAGCGAGGGCAACCCCGTCGGCGAGACCGCTGAGCTCGTGGCGGCGATGGAGCACGTCGAGCTCGGCTCGGGCCCGACCGATCGCGAAGAGCGCTCATGACGTCTCCTGACATGACGCCCGCCGAGCGCGCCGCCACCCCCGAGCGTCACCGGGAGCTGGCCGAGGACGCTCTCCTGCGGGCCGACGACCTCGTCGCGGGCTACGTGCCCGGCGTCGACATCCTCACCTGCTGCAACCTCTTCCTCCGCGACGGCGAGATCGTCGGCATCATCGGGCCCAACGGCGCGGGGAAGTCGACGCTGCTCAAGACGATGTTCGGGCTGATTCCCGTGCGCTCCGGCGCGGTCCGGCTCCGCGACGCGGACATCACCGGCGCGAAGGCACACCAGCTGGTGACCAAGGGCGTCGGCTACGTGCCGCAGAACAACAACGTGTTCCCCTCGCTCACCATCGAGGAGAACATGCAGATGGGCGCGTACCTGCGGCCTCGGACGTTCGGCAGGCGGTTCGAGGCCGTGACCGCGCTGTTCCCCTTGCTGGGCCGGCGGCGGCGCACCAAGACCGGCTCGCTGTCCGGCGGAGAGCGGCAGATGGTCGCGATGGGCCGCGCCCTGATGATGGAGCCGTCCGTGCTGTTGCTCGACGAGCCGTCCGCCGGCCTGTCGCCGATGCTGCAGGACGAGGTATTCGTGCGCTGCAAGAAGATCAACGCTGCCGGTGTCTCCGTGATCATGGTGGAGCAGAACGCGCGCCGGTGCCTGCAGGTCTGCGACCGCGGCTACGTACTCGACCAGGGCCGCAACGCCTACACCGACACGGGCTCCTCACTGATGAAGGACCCGAAGGTCGTCGAGCTGTACCTGGGCACCCTCGCCGGTAGGGGCGAAACCCCCCGCTGACGCGCCACCGCGCCCGGCCACACGCCGCTGCCGGGTCAAGAACTACGCCGAGGTCGATCGGATCAGCCGACGGTCACGTAGCGGGTAGCCGCCTCGTCGATCTGGTTCTGCGCATTGAAAGTCTCGATACCGTACGAGCCGGACCCGGGCTCACCGGCGTCGGTGAAGTTCAGGGTGCCGGTGGCGCCGTCATAGTCGACGTCGCCGCCCCCCCGGATGATCGCCTGGCACGCCGCGAAGTCGGTGCACTTCTCGCCGTCCTGGGTCACTGAGATGACCGCCGACGCGATATCCACGCCGTCGGTGGAGCCGGTCTGCTCGGCCGCCAGCGCGGTGATGACCACAGCGTCGTAGCTCTCGGCCGCGTAGTTGAAGTCCGAGAGCGCCGGATCCGCGGTCAGCAGCCGGTTCCGGAAGTCACCCGAGAGCTCCGTCAGCGGAAGGGTGCCCTTCATGCCCTCCAACAGCCCCGGCGCAACGCCGTTACCCAACGCATTACCCATGTTGCCGTCTGTGCCGTAGACGAGCTTCTGCGCCGGGCCGATCTGAACCGAACTCATCCGTGTGATGATCTTCTTGGATTCGTCGAACCCGATCACCGCGATCGCATCCGGGTTGAACTGCCGCACCTGGTCGACCTCGGCGTTGAACGACGCCGCGGTGGGATCGTAGACGACATTCTGTAGCTGGTCTTGCGGAATGCCGGCGGCGAGCAGGTTCTGCACGGTGTTGTCGGCGAGACCCGTGCCGTACGGGTCGTTGCGGGCCAGGATGCTGACGCGCTGGGCGCCGTCCGACGCCATCAGCTCGGCGAGCGCCTGCGCCTGCAGGACGTCCGGCGGAGCGGTGCGGAAGTAGAGTCCCTGGTCCTCCCAGCAGGTGAACTCGTCGGACGTGTTGGCCGGCGAGAACTGCACCACGCCGGCACTGATGATCTTGTTGATCACCAGCTTCGAGACACCCGAGGCCGCCGCGCCCACGATCACCTGCGCACCGGCACCGAGGTGGCGGTCGACAGTCTGGTTGGCGGTGTCGGTGGTCTCGTCGCCGGAGTCGCCGCGCAGGTGGGTGACGGGGGCACCCAGGACACCGTCCGCGGCGTTGATGTCACCGACCGCGAGGTCCACCGCAGCGAACTCCGGTGGGCCGAGGAAGGCGAGGCTGCCGGTCTCTGGCAGCAGTGAACCGATGATCAGCGGCTCGGTCGACGGCGCGCCGCTGGGCTGCGCCTGGGTAGGCTCGCAGTCGGCCACGGCCGGGGCGCCGCCGGAGTCGGAACCCTCGCCCCCTCCGGGACCGCCGTCGCCCCCGGAACCGCACCCGGCCAGGACGACCGTCACGGCACCGAAGAGCGCTGCCGCGCGGAGCATCGTGCGCTGCGCCATCCATGTCTCCTTCGAACAGAATTCGGGCGGCGCTGGGCGACCACCACCGTGGGACCGTCAGAAGGTAATCCTGCTGGTGTCCCGTCGGCACAGCTTGTCGCTTGTCGTGACGAGAACGTGATGAACGGTGGGTTGCGGGCTGACTCGCCACGCCAACGGATCGGCGACCGTGACGCTGCGTGAGATCGCCCGACCAGCGTGCCGAGAGCGGGACTCGAACCCGCATGCCCCGAAGGGCAGACGCTTTTGAGGCGCCCGCGTATGCCTATTCCGCCATCCCGGCTGGCGTCCCGTCCGGTGTCGGGCACCATGAGACCGCCCGGTCGAGGATCGGCCGAGCCTAGCAGCCGAGCACCTGCCCGACGGGCTCCACGGTTCCGCCGGCCCAGCTCGGCTGGAGACCGCGGGCAGCGGCCACGTGAGCTCCGTCGGCGTACCGCGGCGCGGAGCAGCTCTCCTACCGCCCGTGCCGCGGGCCGTCCCGCCACGCGGTGGGCACCGGCGGCTGCATCGGTGGCCGGGCTCGCGGCCACTCGCCGGTGTCATTCCGCTGCTCCGGGACCCACCCGGACGGGGCCGCCGGACTCGGTACCCACTGCCGGCGCGGCGGGGCTGGTGACGGTGGCGGTGGCGGTGGCGGCGCGTCGTGCACAGCCTGACGGCTGGGAGGATGGTCGCGGTGATGGTGAACGCCCTGCTGCAGCTCGTCGAGCCTGCGCTGCGCGGCCCGCAGCAGCCCGGCCACCAGCGAGCCGATGAGGTCGGTCGAACTCACGTCGACGACCGCGATCGGGTAGCCGTCGAACAGCAGCAGCGACGAGCAGCCCGTGCGTGCGACGAGCGACCAGTCAACCCCGTGCACCTGCACGAGGGAGCCGATGGTGTTCAGGTGCTCCACCTCGATGTTGCGCGCCGCGCTGGAGACGGACGTGCAGCGCCATACCATCCCCATCGCGCGCTGCACCGGACCTCGCAGCGGCTCGGCCGCCACGCCGTACCGCACCGGATGACACGCGGCACGCGAGATCACCGCCGACGGATCGGTTAGATTTCGGATCGCCACGAGGTGCGGTATCAGATCGGCCGCAAGCCTGCGACGGAGCGCGACCGGGGCGGAATCGGTGCCGAGATCAGAGTGCTGCGCGACCATGGATCTTTCATCGACACATCGACGGAACACCTTGACCGGCTGAGCATGGGCGATCGGGTGGTTCATCGCTCGCCGCCAGTAACCAGGGTTACTCCACCCGGTCGGGCTACCTCGACCACTCGGGTAGGCATTTGAGGGTTTACCAAGAACCCACACCGGCGCACGGTGCCCCGGACGTCGCAGCCGTGAGCGTGCCGATGGCACCATGGGACCGGTGCCCGACCTGACGCCGGAGGAGTTCCGCCTGCTCGGCCACCAGGTCGTGGACTGGGTCGCCGGGTACCGCGAACGGTTGCCCGAGCTGCCGGTTCGAGGCGAGGTGGAGCCGGGCGACATCCGCGCGCAGCCCGCGCTGTGGGACCTGCTCCGCGGCCTAGCGAATCCGGACCAGGCCCTCCTGCACCACGGTGGCGACGAGGCTGCCGTCGCGGGTGAAGAACCGCCCGGTGGCGAGACCGCGGCCACCCGACGCCGAGGGTGAGACGCAGTCGTAGAGCACCCACTCGTCCGCGCGGAACCGGCGGTGGAACCAGATCGCGTGGTCGAGGCTCGCCGCCATCACGCCCTGGTCGAGAGCGCGGCCGTGGCGTGCCGGGACGGAACCGAGCAGTGTGAGGTCCGAGGCGTAGGCCAGCACGCACACGTGCACGAGCTCGTCGTCGGGCAGCACGCCGTCGGTGCGCATCCACATCTGGCGGGGCCTGCCCGCCTCAGGGGTGACGCCGCCGGCGGCCCACACCGGTGGCGCGACGTAACGCAGGTCGAACGGCCGGGGCATCCGCGCGAGGTAGGTGCTGCCCGCGCCGCTGCTCGCGACCCAGTGCGCGAGGTCGGGCAGGCCCTCGGGGGCGGGAACCTCCGGCATCGGGTCGGCGTGGTCCAGGCCGTCCTCGGCGAGCTGGAACGACGCGGACAGCGAGAAGATCGCCTTGCCGTGCTGCACCGCGACGACCCGCCGGGTGGTGAACGAGCGCCCGTCCCGGATCCGGTCGACCTCGTAGACGATCGGCACCTTCGGGTCGCCGGACCGGATGAAGTAGGAGTGCAGTGAGTGCACGGCCCGCTGGGCAGGCACCGTCCGACCTGCGGCGACGAGCGCCTGGCCCGCCACCTGGCCGCCGAACACCCGCATCGGGGACTCCGGCGGGCTCACCCCGCGGAAGATGTCCTCCTCGATGCGCTCCAGGTCGAGCAGCGCGACGAGCCGGTCGACGACCGGCTGCCCGCGGGGCACCCCGTCCGAGGACAACGGCGCGGCCGTGAGGTCTTCCGACGCGGCGATCCGGGCGGCTTGGGTCATAGCGGAGACCCTAAGCGTGGTCGTCCTCACCCAGCCGGTGCACCCGGATCAGGTTCGTGGAGCCGACGGTGGAGGGCGGCGAACCCGCGACGATCACCACGACGTCACCCGGCGAGTAGCGGCCGATCGAGAGCATCGCCTGGTCCACCTGCCGCACCATCGCGTCGGTGGAGCCCACGGACGGGACGAGGAAGGTCTCGGTGCCCCATGTCAGCGCGAGCTGGCTGCGCACGGCAGGCTCCGGGGTGAACGCCAACAGCGGCAGCCGCGTGTGCAGCCGTGCCAGCCGCCGCACGGTGTCGCCGCTCTGCGTGAACGCGACGAGCGCCTTCGCCGACAGCCGCTCCCCGATGTCGCGCGCGGCATAGGAGATGACGCCACGCTTGGTCCGCGGCACGTGGTTGAGCGGCGGCACCACGGGTGACCCGGTTTCCACGGCCCGCACGATGCGCGCCATCGTCTCCACCGACTCGATCGGGTAGCGACCGATGCTGGTTTCGCCGGACAGCATCACCGCGTCGGCACCGTCGAGCACCGCGTTCGCGACATCGGATGCCTCCGCGCGGGTCGGCCGCGGGTTGCCGATCATCGAGTCGAGCATCTGAGTGGCGACGATGACGGGCTTCGCGTTCTCGCGCGCGATCTGGATGGCGCGTTTCTGGACCAGCGGCACGTGTTCGAGGGGCAGCTCGACGCCGAGGTCCCCGCGTGCCACCATCACGCCGTCGAACGCGAGGACGACCGCTTCGAGGTTGTCCACCGCCTCGGGTTTCTCCAGCTTCGCGATCACCGGCAGCCGGCCGCCGGGCACGCGGTCCATCACCTGATGCACGAACTCGATGTCCGCAGGCGAGCGGACGAACGACAGCGCGATCGCGTCGACGCGCAGGCCGAGCGCGAACTCCAGGTCGGCGGTGTCCTTGGCGGTGAGCGCAGGCACCGACACCGTCATCCCGGGCAGCGAGAGGCCCTTGTTGTCGCTGACCGTGCCGCCGTCGACGACCTCGCACACCACGTCCGGGCCCTCGATCTTGGTGACGACGAGACCGACCTTGCCGTCGTCGACGAGCAGCCGGTCACCCTCCCGCGCGTCGTCCGCCAGGCCGGCGTAGGTGGTGGAGACCCGGTCGTGGGTCCCGGCGACGTCCTGAACGGTCACCCGCACCACGTCACCGGTACGCCACTCCACCGGCCCCGCCGCGAACCGGCCGAGTCGGATCTTCGGACCCTGCAGGTCGGCGACGATGCCGACCGCTCGACCGAGCTCGTCACACGCCTCCCGGACCATCGTGTAGACCCGCGAGTGGTCAGCGTGCGTCCCGTGGCTGAAGTTCAGCCGGGCGACGTCCATGCCGGCGCGGACGAGCTCCCGGATCCGCTCCGGGGTGGCCGTGGCGGGCCCGAGCGTACATACGATCTTGGCGCGACAGCTCACGACGTGAGAGTACCGCGGCGCACTGGACCCGATCCCGACGTCCTCCGATTAACGTCTCGTGACAGCTCAGCACCTGGTCGGCCCCCTAACGTACGGTCCTGGCGTAGCGTGATGCCCCACGGACCGGTGACGGCCCGCCCCATTCGATGTCATCTCCCGGTAGCGAAGTCCGGTCCGAAACCGGCGCTGTGCCGCAGCTGTGAGGCCCGCACCCGCGGGTCGAGCCAGGTCGCCTGGGGAAGGGACACCTACGCGCATGGTCCGCCACCCCCGCAGCCGCACACTCGCCGCGCTCCTCGTCCTCGCCGCGACATTCGCGGGGTGCGCCACCCGCGCTCCCGAGACCCCGCCCACCGCGCCGACCGGTGCCTTTCCCGTCGAGCTGACCCCGCCGGGGGGTGAGCCGGTCCGCCTCGAGCGCGCGCCGCAGCGGATCGTGTCGCTCAGCCCCACCAGCACCGAGGTGCTCTTCGCCCTCGGGGCCGGCCCGCAGCTCGTCGCGGTGGATGACCAGTCGACGTACCCGCCCGAAGCGCCGCGTACCGAGCTCTCCGGGTTCAGCCCGAACGTCGAGGCCATCGCCGGGTACGACCCCGACCTCGTCGTCACGTCCAACGACCTCGCGGGCGTCGTCGACGGTCTGTCGCGCACCGGCGTCCCGGTCCTGCTGCTGCCCTCTCCCACCCGGCTAGAGGGCACGTACACCGAGATCGGCCTGCTCGGCCGCGCCACCGGCCGCGACGCCGTCGCGGCCGAGTTGCTCGAGGACGTCCGCTCCGAGATCGGGCAGATCGTGTCCCGGACGCCGCGGACCGACCTCACCTACTACCACGAGCTCGACCCGACGCTGTACTCGGCGAACTCCCAGACGTTCATCGGCAGCGTGTACGGGCTGTTCGGGCTGCGGAACATCGCCGACGGCGCACCGGACCCGACCACCGGTTACCCACAGCTGTCGGCCGAGGCGATCCTGGCCGCGAACCCCGACCTGATCTTCCTCGCGGACACGAAGTGCTGCGGGCAGTCCGCGCAGACGGTGGCCGCCCGGCCGGGCTGGGCCGAGCTGACCGCCGTCCGCACGGGCGACGTCGTGGCGCTGGACGACGACGTCGCCTCGCGATGGGGGCCGCGGGTCGTCGAGCTCGTGCGGTCGGTGTCCGAGGCGGTCACCGCAGCGGGACCGTCATAACCCGCATCGAGGTCCGCCCCACCCGCACGGGCCCCGTCCGCGTGGCGGTGGCCGTCGCGGTGCTCCTCTCCGCCGTCGGCGCCGGGGTGCTCGTCGGCGCGGCGGACCTCGGGGTGGGCCGCGTCGTGGCGGAGATCCTCGCCCAGCTCACCGGTGGCGTGTCACCCCTCTCCGAGCGCGAGGCGGCGATCCTGTGGCAGATCCGCGTGCCGCGGGTCGTCCTCGGCGGGCTGGTGGGCGCCGCTCTCGCCGGCTCCGGCGCGGCGTACCAGTCGGTGTTCCGCAATCCCCTCGCCGACCCCTATCTCCTCGGCGCCGCGGCCGGCGCGGGTCTGGGAGCCACCCTCGCCGTCGTGGCGACGCCCACCACGAGCGAGTGGATCGTGGGTCCGCTGCCGCTGGCGGCGTTCGTCGGGGCGCTGACCGGGGTGGGGCTGGCGTGGTTGCTCGGACGATCCGCCGGGCCGGGCACCGCGAGCCTGGTGCTCGCCGGGGTCGCGGTGACGGCCTTCCTCACCGCCATCCAGACGTTCGTCGCGCAGGCGAACACCGACGACTTCCGCGAGGTGTACGCGTTCATCCTCGGCTCGCTCGGCACATCGGGTTGGTCTGACGTCGTGCTGCTGGTGCCCTACGTGGCGCTCGCGACGGTGGTGCTGCTGATGTGCGCGCGGCTGCTCGACGTGCTCGCCGTGGGCGACGAGGAGGCGGCCTCGCTCGGCATCCACCCCGGCCGGGTGCGGCTCGCGGTGGTGCTCGCCGCATCACTCGCCACCGCGGCCGCGGTCGCCGTCGCGGGGCTCATCGGCTTCGTCGGGATCATCGTGCCGCACCTGGTGCGGCTGGCCGTCGCGTCGTCCTACCGGGTCGTGCTGCCGCTGTCACTGCTCGGCGGGGCCGCGTTCCTGGTGGCCGCGGACATCGTGGCGCGCAGCGTCGTGTCCCCCGCGGAGCTGCCGATCGGGGTGGTCACGGCGTTCACCGGGGCGCCGTTCTTCGCGCTCATCCTGCGGGCGACCCGGGCCGGTGCCCGGTGAGCCGCCTGTCGCTGGAGGGTCTCGGCGCCGCCTACCGCGGCCGCCGGGTCCTCATCGACGTCTCGGTGAGTGTCCCGACCGGCCGGTGGCTCGCCGTGATCGGACCGAACGGCGCAGCCAAGTCGACGCTGCTCAAGGCCGTCGCGGGGCTCGTGCCGCACACCGGAACCGCCCGTCTCGGCGGGGTCGACCTGGCCGGGCTGCGGCCCCGCACCCGGGCACGGACCGTCGCCTACGCCCCGCAGAACCCGTCGCTGCCGACCGGGCTCACCGTCACCGACTACGCCCTGCTGGGCCGTACCCCGCACCTGCGGCTCCTCGGACGGGAGAGCCGCCGCGACCTCGACGTCGTGGGGCGGGTACTCGCGCGGCTGGACCTCGAAGGGCTCGCCGACCGGTCGCTGGGGACACTGTCCGGCGGGGAGGCCCAGCGCGCCGTGCTGGCCCGTGCCCTCGCGCAGGAGGCGTCGCTGCTGCTGCTCGACGAGCCGACGACCGGCCTCGACGTGGGCCACGCGCAGGCCCTGCTGGAGCTCGTCGACCGGCTGCGCACCGAGGACGAGGTGACCGTGGTGAGCTCGCTGCACGACCTCACCCTCGCTGGGCAGTACGCGCATCAGCTGCTGCTGCTCGTCGACGGTCGCGCGGTCGCGACCGGTGCGCCTGCCGACGTGCTCACCGAGGAGCTGCTCGCGCACCACTACGGCGCGGACGTCGCGGTGCTGGAAACCGGGGCCGGCTCGCGGGCGGTGGTGCCGCGGCGGCCTCAGCCGTCGACCGACCCCCGCGCGGATGCCGTCTCCGCCGACGAGGTGCCGCGCAGCGAGGCCGGGTCCTCCCGTCCCCGCCGCGCGAGCAGGAAGTAGGTCGCCGCGCCGAGGAACACCACCACGGACGTGATGACGTTGATCCGGAGGCCGAACACCATCGTCGCGGGGTCGGTGCGCATGAGCTCGATCCAGAACCGCCCCGCGGTGTACCCGACGACGTACAGCGCGAACGCTCGGCCGTGCCCGAGCCGGAAGCGCCGGTCCGCCCACACGACGAGCAGGACGACGCCGAGATTCCACAGCAGCTCGTAGAGGAACGTCGGGTGCACGATCTCCACCGGCATCCCCTGCGCGACGCCGCCCAGCGGGTCGATGGCGCCGGTCTCGGGATCCACCCGCTGGTAGATCTCCAGCCCCCACGGCAGCGTCGTCGGGCCGCCGTAGAGCTCCTGGTTGAACCAGTTGCCCAGCCGGCCGATGGCCTGCGCCGCGACGATGCCCGGCGCCAGCGCGTCGGCCATGGCGGGCAGCGGGATACCGCGGCGGCGGCAGGCGATCCACGCGCCCACGCCACCGAGCGCGATCGCGCCCCAGATGCCGAGGCCGCCCTGCCAGATCTTGAGCGCGTCCAGGGGGTCGGCGCCGGGCCCGAAGTACGTCCGCCAGTCGGTGGCGACGTGGTAGAGCCGGCCGCCGACCAAGCCGAACGGCACCGCGAACACCGCGATGTCGGTGACGGTGCCCTCGGTGCCGCCGCGGGCACGCCAGCGCCGCTCGCCCCACACGATCGCGACGACGATGCCCGCGATGATGCAGAGGGCGTAGGCCCGGATCGGCACCGGCCCGAGCTGCCACACGCCCTGCTCCGGGCTGGGAATGGTGGCGAGGAACGTGGTCATGCCGCCCACCGTATCGCCCACCGGCGCTCGCGGTCAGCGGCGGCGGACGCCTGCGGCGAGGTCGGCGGTGAGGGCGCGCACCGCGTCGGTCCCCTGGTCCACGGCCGTCACGAACGCCGAGCCCACGATCACCGCGTCCGCGAAGGAGGCGAGCTGGGCGGCCTGGGCGCCGTTGCGCACCCCGAGCCCGACGCCGACCGGCAGGTCCGGGGCCTGCTCGCGCACCCGGGCGACCAGCGACGGCGCGGCGCTGCCCACCACGTCGCGGGCACCGGTGACGCCCATGGTCGACGCCGCGTAGAGGAAGCCGCGGGTGGCGTCGGCCGTCGAGGCGAGCCGCGCGTCGGTGGACGACGGCGCCACGAGGAAGATCCGGTCCAGGTCGTTGTCCTCGGCGGCCGCGAGCCAGTCACCCGCCTCGTCGGGCACCAGGTCCGGCGTGATCATGCCGAGACCACCCGCCGCCGCCAGGTCGCGCGCGAACGCGTCCACGCCGTAGCGGTGCACGGGGTTCCAGTACGTCATCACGACGGCGCGGCCCCCGGTGCGCGCCACCGACTCGACGACGGTGAACACGTCCCGCAGCCGCAGCCCGGCGCGCAGTGCGGTCTCGGCCGCCGCCTGGATCGTGGGGCCGTCCATCACCGGGTCGGAGTAGGGCACGCCCACCTCGACCAGGTCACACCCCGCGTCGGCCATCGCGGCGAACAGCTCGGTCGACCGCGCGACGGTCGGGTAGCCCGCCGGGAGGTACCCGATCAGCGCGGCGCGCCGCTCGGCCCGGCAGGTGTCGAACAGCGGCCCCAGCCGAGCGGTCATTCCCGGTCCCCCGCCGGCAGGTCCGGCAGCTCGGGGTCGGCGAGGACGTCGAACCACCGGGCGGCGGTGTCCACGTCCTTGTCGCCGCGCCCGGACAGGTTGACGAGCAGCGTCGCGCCGCCCAGCTCACGGCCGAGCTGCAGCGCCCCGGCCACAGCGTGCGCCGACTCGATCGCCGGGAGGATGCCCTCGGTCCGCGACAGCAGCGCGAAGGCGTCCATCGCCTCGGCGTCGGTGATCGGGCGGTAGTCGGCACGCCCGGTGTCCTTGAGGTGCGAGTGCTCCGGGCCAACCCCGGGGTAGTCCAGCCCCGCCGAGATCGAGTGCGTCTCGACGGTCTGGCCCTCGGAGTCCTGCAGCAGGTAGGACAGCGCGCCGTGCAGCATCCCCGGCGCCCCGGCCGACAACGTCGCGGCGTGGCGCCCGGAGTCGATGCCCTCGCCCGCGGCCTCGAAGCCCACCAGCCGCACGCCGGGGTCGTCGAGGAACGCGTGGAAGATGCCGATCGCGTTGGACCCGCCGCCGACGCACGCCACGACCGCGTCCGGCAGCGCCCCGTACCGGTCGAGGACCTGCTCCCGGGCCTCCAGCCCGATCACCCGGTGGAAGTCGCGGACCATCACCGGGAACGGGTGCGGTCCCGCGACGGTGCCGAGCAGGTAGTGGGTGTCCTCGACGTTCGCGACCCAGTCCCGCAGCGCCTCGTTGATCGCGTCCTTGAGGGTGCGCGACCCGGTGGTCACCGGCACCACCTCGGCGCCGAGCAGCCTCATCCGGGCGACGTTCAGCGCCTGACGCTGGGTGTCGACCTCACCCATGTAGACGACGCAGTCGAGGCCGAACAACGCGCAGGCCGTCGCGGTGGCCACGCCGTGCTGGCCCGCACCCGTCTCGGCGATCACCCGCGGCTTGCCCATCCGCTGGGTCAGCAGCGCTTGGCCCAGCACATTGTTGATCTTGTGGGAGCCGGTGTGGTTGAGGTCCTCGCGCTTGAGCAGGATCCGCGCCCCGCCCGCGTGCTCCGCCAGCCGGGACGCCTCGGTGATCGGCGACGGCCGCCCGGTGTAGTCCCGCAGCAGCCCGTCGAGCCGGTCGGTGAACGCCGGGTCGGTGCGCGCGTCGGCGTACGCAGCGGCCAGCTCGTCGAGCGCGGCGATGAGCGCCTCGGGTACGAACCGCCCGCCGAAGCGCCCGAAGTGGCCGGTCGGGTCCGGGTCGTGGTGCCCTGCTGCGTGCGCAGCAGCGGTCGTGCTCACCGCGACGGCTTGGGGCAGGCCGGGTGTGACCCGGCCGTGACGAGCTTGATCAGGGCACCGCGGGGATCACCGCTGGTGACGAGACCCTCCCCCACCAGCACGGCGTCGGCCCCCGCACCGGCGTAGGCCATGAGGTCGGCGGGGCCCCGCACACCGGACTCGGCGACGCGGAGCACGTCGCTGGGCAGTCCGGGGGCGATCCGGCCGAACACCGTGCGGTCCACGTCGAGGGTGTGCAGGTTGCGGGCATTGACGCCGATCAGCTGCGCGCCTGCCTCCAACGCACGGTCGGCCTCCTCGGCGGTGTGCACCTCGACCAACGCCGTCATCCCGAGGGAGTCGACGCGGTCGGCGAGGGCCTCGAGCGCGTTCTGCTCCAGCGCCGCGACGATGAGCAGGACGACGTCCGCGCCGTGCGCCCGTGCCTCGTGCACCTGGTAGGGGCTGACGACGAAGTCCTTGCACAGCACGGGGACGTCCACCACGGCACGCACGGCGTCGAGGTCGGCGAGGCACCCGCCGAAGCGACGGCCCTCGGTGAGCACGCTGATCACGCGGGCGCCCGCCGATGCGTAGTCGGCGGCCAGCGCGGCGGGGTCCGGGATGTCCGCAAGGGCACCACGGGACGGGCTGGACCGTTTGACCTCCGCGATCACGCCGATCCCAGGGCCACGGAGCGCAGCCAGTGCGTCGCGGGGCGTCACCGACCTCGCGGCCAGGCGCTTCATCTCCGCGAACCCCATAGCTGCTTCCCGGTCAGCGAGGTCGGCCCGCACTCCGTCGAGAATCCCTTCGAGAACGCTCGCGCCGCTCAACAAGCACCCCTTCCGCGCCGAAACCGGCCGGGGGCCGATGCTAGCTCCGCGGTCGGGGGCGCTCGGTCACCGGGGGTCGGCGGTCGGGTCCTCGCCGGCATCGAGGGACTCCCACAGCCGGCGCTCCGGGTCGGGCGGAGGATCCGCGCGGGCCGCGACCGGGGTGCGGTAGCGGCTGCCGAGCCGCGGCATCCGGTGGCCTGCCGCGACGAGCAGCACCCCGGCGGCGG